>OMUP01000224.1 GCA_900314255.1 uncultured Lachnospiraceae bacterium
GTCCATCAGCACGTTGTATTCGGTTTTTATAACCTTTGCGGTGGTTTCCACGCCAAGTTTCGAAAAGCGCACTGTCAAAGTATCGCAGAGATGGACCTTTTCCAGCGGCGCGATGTCTTTGTACTCCTCCGTCTGCCAGAGCGCCACGAAAGAGACATCAATCGACACGGACGGAACCCCGATGCCGTTTGCTTTGATGTAGCTCTGCGCCTTGGCGTTTAGCTGACCTTTTGTGGGAGCATCCTTATAATCCTGCGAACAGTCAAGCAGTAACGGCCTGTTATAAGGAAACCTATTCACGTTGTCAGAGTTCTGAATGTCCCCCACAACTCGTGTTACACCGGAATCAGAGGAACTGTTTTCCCAGTATGCAACTACGGAGGTCGAGGTATTCTCGATGTTTTCTTCCTGCTTGAAATCCGTAATATTCTTGCCGTAGTCCAGAACAACATTAGTTTTAGCCCCACGAACGCTATGCAAGATTACACGCCAGTTATCAAATTCGTACTCCCCACCAAATGATTGCAGGATAGATCCCGTTGTCCCTGCAAGCATTCCCCGAATGGAGTAAAGGCCATCCGAATCAAAAGTCCCCGCCTTTGTGACATCTGTTGTAAAGGAGAACGGATGGGAAACCATCGCTCTATCGAAAAGCATCTGCAATGCGCTCTGCGCAGAAGAAACCACAGTGCCGTCAAGCAGTGTGGGAACATAAGAAAGTCTGTAGCTGACATGCCGTGCGTCTACAGTAACAACACCGTTAATCGGCTTGCTGATTTTGTAAATTTCAAAACCCTGTATGGAGGCGTCTTCAGAGGGGACCGCTCCAATAATCCGGGAATGCTTCAGTTCCTTAAACAGTTTTCCAGATTCTGGATACTCCATTTCCAGTTCGTACTGTCCATTCCTCTCCTCTACCACAACACAGGAAATAGCATCGACAAGTCTGCCGATGCCGTTTGTCTTGAATTCTCTTTCGGTTTCTTCATAGAGGATAGGAATCATAATGTCCACCAATTGGGCTTAATCTTTACAGAAGAAAACCCAGAAAAAGTAACTCTGTTTTCTCCCACGGCCAGCTCCGGGAAATCGCCCGTCATAAGGCCATTGCAGTTTGCCGATCCCGAGTAACAATCCATGGTTTCCGAATCAATATCAATACTACCATAGGAGTTATTTGCGATTGTCACCGCAGTGTCTCCTATGGCGACCGTTCCTGCCCCGGAAACACGGATTAATGGTTTTGCCGTAAACCCTGTTCTGTTATACAAAATTATACCACTCGCAACAGTCCTCCACAATTCCCCATCTTTGAGAAACCGCTGTGGCTTGCAGTCAAATTTCAGAGTGAAAGACGACATTGCGGCATCATTTGTTGTTTTGTGCTTGATGGGCCCCGAAATCCTCCCCATTCGATAAACTTCTGGGTGTACGGTGTCTTCCAGTCTTGCATACGACGTGTGAGACATCAAAAACGCATTGAGCCAGTCCATCTGCTCTTCTGCATTCTCGTAAATATACGCACTATATTCAACGGATATGTTCTCGTACCTGCCATTATCAATCGTCAGATCACCATTCCTGCCCGGAATGGATTTCATTGTTGTATCCCTTTCGGGGGTATTGTATTGCGCCGCATTCGTGATATAACACCCAAAATCTGACAGCGGTTTTCCATCATAGATTAACCAATGTTTCATGCGTACACCGCCCTCTTTCTCTGCACGTCGGAATTAATGATGTCTGCAATTCTCCTTGCGAATTCGGTGTCGTTCTCCCCCTCTCGCTGATAGATGTTGAACGTGTAACTATCAGACGTGGAAACGACGTTTCCGTTATTTCCCTTAACCTTTGTTGTGGAAAGACCATCCACCATGTCATCAAGGGAATTCTGCATGTCATCCACAGGGATGTTGTCTTCAAAGCCTTCTGCCATGCCGAGCGCCATGTATTTACCGATCTGGTCCCGGAACACTCTAGACGGAGAATGAATACCAAGAAAATCCTTTGCCGCATCAAGTGCTTTTCTTGCCGCCTCCCTCGCCGCATCGGCAATTCT
>OMUP01000223.1 GCA_900314255.1 uncultured Lachnospiraceae bacterium
AATAAAAAACCGCTACTCGCATTCCTGGAATCCAATAAGATACAAAGACATGACCTTAACGCATACCTGTCTGGACCAAAAGACGAAAAATATAAGAAAATGTTAGACGTAATGTATGAAAGCGAAATGGACGCAAGAGTGTAACATCATTCGTGTGTACGTATCATCATTCGTATGATATAATTATTACGAACCAGTAATATCGTTTGGAGGAGTAATATTTGGGAAAATTGATTGATCTCAGGTCATATCCGGTACAGGCAGCGTTGAAGATTCTGCTTCAGGATAAGACAACCAAAAAGAATATTATCTGGGCCACAGATACTTATAAGGATCATGGTTCCGGCTTTCAGGACGCCGACCAGATTACGCTGAGCCACATCAGCGGACTGAATGACGGACTTCTTCAGCCCCGCGTCAGCAAGAGCTTTGAAGAGCAAAGGGCACGCACCCGTGTTAAAGCGGAGGTGATGACGCCTTCGTGGCTCTGCAACAGGATGAACAATTTCGCTGATGCCGATTGGTTTGGATATCCCTGTCCGTTCAATGTAGAGACTGAGCAGGGATGGCAGACAATGCGTGGACACGTATTCTTTCCGGAAGGCAAAACGTGGCAGGATTACGTAGATTCCCGCCGGCTTGAGATTACATGTGGAGAAGCGCCGTTCCTTGTATCTCGATACGACACTGTTACAGGTGTTCTGATTGTGCCTCCAACGCTCAGAATTGGCCTATTAGACCGCAAAATGCGCGTAGTGGATGAGAATGCGTCCAACTATGATACGTGGCTTAAATGGGCGATTAGAGCCTTTCAGAGCTGCTATGGGTACGAGTACCAAGGGGACAACCTTCTGATCGCACGAATAAATCTGCTGATGTCGTTCGTCGATTACTATGAATACCGATGGCATACGACGCCAGATGCGGTATTGCTTCGGAAGATTGCGAATATCATTGCATGGAACCTGTGGCAAATGGACGGGCTGAAAGGCACTACCCCACTTGGAGCGCCGTACGAAGAGTTTCACCAGATGTCGCTGATGGAAATGCTGCAGCCGCAGGAAGAAACCGATCAGAATGATATGCAGGCCTTGCCCTGCAAAATAATGAATTGGCGTTCAAATAGCACGTTGCGATATCTGGACGCAGGAGGTGATATCAATGAGTAAGCTGTTTACATACTGCTTGGGAAACCCGCCCTATCAGGGATCAAATGATCAAAACGGACGTCAGCCACCTGTGTATCATCAATTTATGGATGCGGCTTATTCCGTAGCCGATTGCACTGAATTGATAACTCCTGCCCGATTTTTATTCAATGGAGGTCAAACTCCGAAGGCGTGGAATCAAAAAATGCTGAATGATACACATTTTAAGGTTCTGGAATATGAACCAGACGCTTCGACAATTTTCCCCAATACAGAAATTAAAGGCGGAGTAGCTGTTACTTTACTTGACCATTCCAAGGAATTTGGGGCTATTGATATTTTTACACCATACACAGAACTGAATTCGATGTTACACAAAGTAATAGCGCCTAAGCCTGAAAGTATCGCATCTATCTGCATAGGAGCTGTGCCTTATCATTTTACGGACGCAGTTAAAGCAGACCATCCGGAATACATTGATACTATTGGAGAATCATTTGATCTCCGCACTAACATCTTAGATAAGATGAGTGGCAAATTGTTCTTTGATATCAGACCTGAAGATGGGCATGATTATGTCAGGATTTTTGGGCTGCATAATAAGACCAGATCCGAAATGTGGATAGATGCAAGATATATCACAAAGGCATCGAATTTTGACGGATATAAGGTTTTTATCCCGAAAGCGTGTGGAGCCGGACATTTTGGGGAAATATTGCCGCCAATGGCAATAGGTGAGCCAGAAGTTGGGCAGACGCAATCATTCATTTCGGCAGGTAGTTTCGCTACTTCCGAAGAAGCAGAGAATCTTCGCAAATACCTACACTGCAAGTTTACCAGGAGCTTGCTTGGGATTCTGAAAACGACGCAGGATATAACTCCTGACAAATGGAAATTCGTACCACTGCAGGATTTTACGGTAGATTCTGATATTAACTGGTCAAAGCCTATTTCAGAGATTGATCAGCAACTGTACCGCAAATATGGTCTTGATGATGCCGAAATCAGCTTCATTGAGACAAATGTAAAGGAGATGTCATAATGGCAGACATCCGTATAAAAACCGCAGATAAGGTTGTTCCTGTTATCTACGCTTATACCACGCCGCAGATCGCAGACCACGACGGTTGGACCAAGATCGGCTATTCCGAACAGGATACAAAAACAAGAGTTGATCAGCAGACGCATACCGCTGATGTCCAGTACAAGATCGAATGGAGCAAGAATGCCACATTCGATGACGGTTCCGGCGAGATTTTCCATGATACTGACTTCCACGCATATCTTCGGAAGAACGGAATTGAACAGAAGGCCGGGACAGAATGGTTCCATATCGACCCCGTCTCCGCCAAACGGATGCTGGATGATTTCCGTGAAAACCGTGGCGTCCTGAAGAGCATAGATACGGTTATTCCGTATACTCTCCGGCAGGAGCAGGATCAGGCGGTACGGGAGGCAGTCTCCTATTTCGGAGTACATGAACAGCCGGAGTTTCTCTTCAATGCGAAGCCCAGATTTGGCAAGACACTTTCCGTATATGACCTTGTGAAACGGATGAATCTGGACAATGTCCTGATCGTCACGAACCGCCCGGCTATTGCTAACTCGTGGTACGACGATTACGCGAAATTCCTTGGCCCACAGTCCGGTTATGACTTCGTAAGCGAGGTTGACGCTCTAAAGGACAAGCCGTTGGTTCTGTCCAGAGCCGATTATATCAAACAGATGACGACTGCTGAGGATCCGCAACGCTGCATTGAATTTATCAGCCTGCAAGATCTGAAGGGTTCCATTGCATTTGGCGGGCATTACGACAAGCTCCTTGAAGTGGCCAAAATGAACTGGGACCTTCTTGTCATCGACGAAGCCCATGAAGGTGTTGATACACGGAAGACAGACGTTGCCTTCGATCATATCAAGCGGAAGTACACCCTTCATCTGTCAGGCACACCGTTTAAGGCTCTTGCCAATGAGAAGTTCCCGGCCGACGCCATCTACAACTGGACTTACGCTGATGAACAGCGCAAGAAGCGCGAGTGGGACCCGGCTGACGGAGAAAACCCTTATGCCAACCTGCCGCAGCTCAATATGTATACCTATCAGATGTCTTCTATTGTTGAGGAAGAGCTGCGCAAAGGCGTTGAGATTGACGGCTCTACCGACTCTTGGGCATTTGATCTGAACGAATTCTTTTCTACTGACGGAAGCGGTAAGTTCGTATATAACGAAGCCGTCAATAAATTCCTTAATGCCCTGACCACGCAGGAGAAGTATCCCTTCTCTACGCCGGAGCTGCGGGACGAATTGAAACATACACTCTGGTTACTGAACCGCGTAGACAGCGCAAAGGCTCTGGCAAAGAAACTGGAAAAGCACCCTGTATTCGGACAGTACAAGATCATCCTGGCTGCCGGAGATGGGAAACTTGACGATGATACGGAAGTGCAGAAGGCCTTCAATCGGGTTACAGACGCGATAAGCAAGTATGATAAAACCATCACGCTTTCTGTTGGCCAGCTGACAACGGGCGTAACCATTCCCGAATGGTCTGCCGTCCTTATGTTGTCCAATATGAAGAGTCCTTCCCTGTACATGCAGGCTGCATTCCGGTCGCAGAACCCGTGCCTGTACCATGTTGGGACGTCCTATCTGCGCAAGAAGGAATGTTACGTCTTCGATTTCGACCCGGCCAGAACGCTGATTATCTATGACGAGTTCGCAAACGATCTGATATCGGATACTTCCGCCGGGAAGGGCGATTCGGATACCCGCAAGGAGCATGTGCGTGAGCTTCTTAACTTCTTCCCTGTCATTGGCGAAGACGAAGATGGCAGGATGATCCAGCTGGATGCCGAGAAGGTACTTTCTATCCCCCGCAAGATCAAATGTCAGGAAGTCGTGCGTCGTGGATTTATGTCCAACTTCCTGTTTCAGAACATCGGTAACGTCTTCAATGCGCCACAGGAAGTCATTGATATCATCAACAAGATGGAGGCTGCAAAGGAGCCGCAGGCTGCATCAGGCGATGTCCCGATGGATACCAGTACAGGATCCGCCCTGGACGTTAATGATGACGGTGAAGTTGAGGTCCCGGAAGACAAGATCATTGGGACTGCAACAGATGTATTCGGTGAGAAGAAATATGCGGATATATCCGATACTTTGGGCAAAGCAATAGAACACGCTACGCCGAAAGAGCCTGATGAGATCGACAAGAAGCTCACTGAGCTGCAGGAGGCTTTCCACGCGGCGGTGACAGAGCCGCTGGTCAATGAGGCAGCCAACCATTACGGCAAGGATCTGTCCGCTTCTACCAAGAAGGATGTCACCCGCAAGATCAACAGTGAAGCTGACGCCGCACTGAACAGGACATTTGGCGACTATAGGATCCAGAACAACCTGATTGAACATGAACATGAAGAAAAGCTGAACCAGGTCACCACGAAGGCTGAACGCGATAAGGCTGACGCCGAATACCAGGCAAAGAAGCAGGCCAATGATGCCGCCCTTCAGCAGAATCTTGATGATCTGAAGACAACGATGATAGAGAACGCCGGGAAGACAGTTATTGGCGCCGGCGAAACCGAGAAGCGTGAGAAGCAGAAACGCACCATCGAAGACAGCGTACGTGACCATCTGCGTGGTTTCAGCCGTACAATACCGTCATTCCTGATGGCGTATGGCAAAGACAATAAGATCACGCTTGCTACGTTCGACACCATCGTTCCGGACAGTGTATTCCTTGAAGTTACAAGCATTACGCTGAAGAATTTCCGGTTTCTGCGTGACGGTGGAGATTTTACGGATGATGCCGGACAGACACAGCACTTCAAGGGCCACCTGTTTGATCCGGTAGTCTTTGATGATTCCGTAAAGGAATTCATGAGCCTGCGTGTCAAGCTGGCGGATTACTTCGATGAAACGCACAAGGAAGACATCTTCGACTATATCCCGCCGCAGAAGACCAACCTCATCTTCACGCCCAGGACGGTTGTATCAAAGATGGCGGACCAGCTCGAGGCGGAGAACCCAGGATGCTTTGACGATCCGAATGCTACATTCGCCGACCTGTATATGAAGTCTGGCATGTACATCACAGAAATCGTGAAGCGCTTATACAGCAGTCCGAAGATGAAGCGACTCTTCCCAGATGATGCGAAGAGGCTGAACCATATCTTCGCGCATCAGGTATATGGCCTTGCACCGACTGAAATTATTTACCGGATCTGCCTGTCATACATCCTTGGCTTCAGTGACGAGATTACGATCAGTAAAAACAACATCCGCCTGTGTGATGCACTGAAGTATGCACAGAACGGCACGCTTGAGGTGAAGCTCAAGGAAATGTTCCCGGAACTTAAGGAGAGCTGATTATGTCCCGCACTAAAAAAGATGCCCGCATCTTGAACATTAAGCTGTCGTCTGATATATATGACTTATTGGATCGGTTTTGTGATGAGTCAGGCATGAATAAGACCGTAGCAACAGAGAAGATAATGAAGCAGTTTTTTGAAGAATATTTCAAGCGTCCGGAATCGGAAAGAAAGATTTTCAAATAGCTGTAATCAGAACGATATATTTCATCCAGAGTTGTACAAAAATGGAATGGAAATAATGTAAAAAAATAAATAATGTCATTGAGAGTTGTATTAAAAATGGAATCTTTTAATGAATAACCGACAGTATATTTCATGGAGAGTTGTATAGAGACATGTTTGACATGAAAGGCAAAAAAAACTGAAAAAAATTCTGCCGAAAACTGAAAA
>OMUP01000222.1 GCA_900314255.1 uncultured Lachnospiraceae bacterium
GGAAGAGAAACGGTTTTCTGGAATTGAAAAAGGTAAGAAACGAAATGGAGAGCACGTCATCGGAGCCGACTCCCACGAAGATCTGATTCTCCGGCACATGGTAAAATTCCGAAAGTGCTTTTTTGAGAACGCCTGCGTCCGGATCCGGATACTTTCTGAGCCGGCCGCTGCCATCCTGCTCGAATTCCCGGGCGGCCTCAAGAACTCCCGGTGCCGGCGGATACGGATTTTCATTTGTATTCAGCTTAATGACGTCGGCTGTCTTCGGCTGTTCGCCGGGGACATAAGGCTCGACGCTTCGTACATTGTCTTTCCAGGATGCCATGTACTTTTCCTCCCTGCTTTTCTTCATATGCGCCCCATTATAGCATAAAAGCTCCCGCCGGAAACTGCATTTCCGGCGGAAGCTTTGTGTTAATGGTCTGACGGCTTTACGTCCGCTTACCGGCTGAACGGATTCTCGCCCGGATACGGCAGCGACTTCGGCTGATTGTAGCCGATATCATCCACGCCCAGATACTTGAAGAGATCAAAGAGCGCCTTGCCATTGTGGGCAAATGTCACCGCGCCGTGGTGCGGATAGTTCTTCTCGACCAGAACATGGCGGTAGAACCTGCCCATTTCCGGAATGGCGAAAATGCCGATGCCGCCGAAGGAACGAGTGGCAACCGGAAGAATCTCACCTTCTGCCACATACGCTCTGAGCTTTGCGTCCGCTGTGCTCTGCAGACGGTAGAAGGTCACCGGTCCCGGAACGAGATCGCCTTCGATGGTTCCGTTCGTGTACTCTTCCGGAAGCGTGCGCGCCATGATTCTCTGGTTGCGCATCTCATAGAAGGAGAGCTTGCAGCTCGCGGTGTTGCCGCAGTGGAATCCCATGAACGTATCCTTGATGTCGTACGGGAATCTCCCCTGAATCTGTGACGTGTACAGATCTTTCGGAACCGTGTTGTTGATGTCAAGCAGTGTCACGACATCCTGGCTCACTACCGTTCCGATGAACTCGGATAGCGCTCCGTAGATATCGACTTCGCAGGAAACCGGAATACCCATGGCGGTAAGGCGGGAATTTACATAGCACGGCACAAAATGGAACTGTGTCTGGAACGCCGGCCAGCACTTCCCGGCGATGGCAACATACTGTCTTTCGCCCTTGTGGTCGCGGATCCAGTCCAGAAGCGTAAGCTCATACTGGGCAAGTTTCGGCAGAATCTGCGGCTTTTTGTTGCCTGACTTCAGATCCTCTTCCATCGACTTTACCGTCTCCGGAATTCTCGGATCATTCTCGTGCTTGTTGAACGCCTCGAACAGATCCAGCTCGGAATTCTCCTCAATCTCAACACCCAGGTCATACAGTCTCTTGATCGGTGCGTTGCAGGCCAGGAAATCCTGCGGGCGCGGTCCAAAGGAAATAATCTTGAGATTCTTCAGTGCGATGACGCCGCGCGCAACCGGAAGAAAATCAGCGATCATATCAGCGACTTCTTCTGCCGTTCCGACCGGATACTCCGGAATATATGCCCGGATTCCGCGGAGAGCCAGGTTATAGCTGGCATTCAGCATACCGCAGTATGCGTCGCCGCGCCCGTCAATCAGATCGTCGCCTGTCTCTTCGGCAGCTGCTGCGAACATGACCGGTCCGTCAAATTCTTTGGCAAGCAGTGTCTCGCTCGTCTCCGGGCCGAAGTTGCCCAGATACACGACAAGTGCGTTGGCACCGCAGGTCTTCAGCTCATCAAGTGCCCTGCGCACATCGGTTTCCTTTTCGATGCACACACCGCACTCAATGATCTCGCCATACTTTTTCCGGTAGGCCTCTACAACAGCCTTGCGTCTGCCGACGGACAGACTCATCGGAAAACAGTCGCGGCTCACGGCCACGATACCGACTTTCACTTCTGGAATATTCTGCATAATGCTCCTCCCCTGCGGACATTTGCGCAGTTAAATACTATCTGTGATTCTTCACGATCCACGGTCATCTGCCGTGCGGTTCGTATTGAAACAATACTATCATCAACTGCCGCACCTTGCAAGAAGGCATCGCTCACAGCAGTCCGGCACTTTTCTTCGCCAGCCGGTCCGCCTCTTCGTTGCCGTCCACACCGGTGTGGCTCTTGATCTTCACAAAATGAATGTCGATCTGTCTCATCGCTTCCTGCATCACTTCATGATACCGCCGCGTCGCCGCCAGATTTCTCTTCCAGCGTCCGGTCGCCCACATCTCCACGCCCAGGTAGTCATAGCAGATCGTGAGTTTTTTCAGTCCGAGTTCAAGTGCCTTGCAGACTGCCGCCTCCGAGCCCAGAATTTCACCGGCCACATTTCTCATGGAGGCGAGCTCCGGGTCATTCCCGCTGCCCGCGAGCACTTCCCGCGTTTCGTCATGTACCAGAAATCCGCCGTACCCGTACGTCTTCGTCCGGCTGTTGAACGAACCGTCGACAAATGCATACGGTTTCTCCGGTGTGAAGCGCGCCTGTGTATCACCTGTCAGGCCGCGCTCTTTCGTGCGGCTGTCAGGGATGCGGGAACCTTGTGCCGGCCCTTCTTTCACAAAACGGACAGCGCTCATGAAATCCGAAAATCCCTTGTACACCGGTCCCTTGAAGCCTTCAATCTGTTTCCTGCAGGAAGGCCAGTCCGTATACACGCCGGGGGTTTTGCCCCTGTAAACCGCATAGAATTTATACGCCATTATCGTCTCCTCAGAGCTGACCTGCAGCCTGCACTTCGAGCTTTTTTGCCTGATCTGCTGTCATCAGTGCTTCCAGAAGTTCATCCAGATCGCCGTCCATGATCTGATCGATCTTGTACAGTGTCAGGTGTATGCGGTGATCCGTCACCCGCCCCTGCGGGAAATTATACGTGCGGATCTTCTCCGAACGGTCTCCGCTGCCGATCTGGGACCTCCGCGCATCTGCCTGCGCGTCATGCGCCTTCTGGCTCTCCAGAACATACAGCTTTGCCCTGAGCAGAGCGAATGCCTTTTCCTTGTTCTGAATCTGCGATTTTTCAGTCTGAGAGTAGATCACAATCCCCGTCGGATAGTGCGTCAGGCGCACGGCAGAATCGGTCGTGTTGACACACTGCCCGCCGTTTCCGGACGCCCGCATGACATCAATCCGCACGTCCTTCTCATCGATGTGGACATCCACTTCCTGCGCCTCCGGAAGAACCGCCACCGATGCCGCTGACGTGTGGATCCGCCCGGATGACTCCGTCTCCGGGACGCGCTGTACACGGTGAACGCCGCTCTCGTACTTGAGCACGGACCAGGCACCCTTTCCCTTGACCATGAACTCCACTTCCTTCATGCCGCCAAGCTGTGTCGGAAATGCGCTGACCACTTCCAGCTTCCAGCCCCGGCGCTCGACAAACCGGGAGTACATGCGGAACAGCTGCGCCGCAAAAAGCGCCGCCTCTTCTCCGCCGGTGCCTGCGCGGATCTCCATGACGACATTCCTCTCGTCATTCGGATCTTTGGGAAGAAGCAGAATCCGGAGCTCGCGCTCAAGTTTCTCCTGTCTTTCCTCGAGTCTGGCAAGTTCCTGTTTTTCCAGCTGCTTCATGTCCGGATCCGACTCCTCGTCAAGCATCTGACGCGTCGCTTCCGTCTCATCCGCACATTTCCGGAATTCCCGGAACGTATTCACAAGCGGAGTCAGACTCCCTTCTTCTTTCAGAAGTCTCGTCATTCGTTCCTGGTCCGCAGCCGTCTCCGGCGCTGCCAGTTCCGCCATGATATCTTCATAATGCCGTTCAATATTTGTCAGTCGCTCAAGAACGTCCATACACTCCTCTGACCACCCGGTCATTGCCGCCGTAATCCCGGATCACGGCGATATCCGTAAATGAGGCATGCCGCAGAATACGCTTCACCGCCTCCGCCTGATCATACCCGATTTCAAGGAAAATACTCCCGCCGGGAACCAGGTGCTCCCCGGCTCCGCCAGCAATCTGCCGGTAAAAATCAAGCCCGTCTTCACCTCCGTCAAGAGCCAGACGGGGGTCGTGGTCTCTTACTTCCGGGTCCAGATCCGCAATGACGCCGCTGCAGATATAAGGGGGATTTGACACAATCACATCAAACCTGCGTCCGGCGGCTGGTTCCAGAAGATCCCCTCTGGCAAATGCAAGCGACTCCGCCTGAATATCCTGCTGCAGATGCCGGCGGTTTTTTTCTGCCATTTCAAGTGCCTTCGCGCTGATATCTGTTCCAAGGGCAGCCTGCAGTTTCTGCTCGCAGGCAAGCGTAAGCAGAATGCAGCCGCTGCCGGTGCACACATCAAGCACCGAGTCGCCCGGACGAATCACGCGGAGTGCTTCTTCAACCAGAATTTCCGTATCCGGCCGCGGAATCAGAACGTCGCCGCTGACAAAAAACTCTCTGCCGTAGAACCATGCTTTCCCGAGAATATGCTGCAGCGGAATTCTTTTCTCCCGCAGCGCAAGCATGTTCAGGTACTGTTCCTGCTGGTCCGCAGACACAGTCCGTCCCGGATCCGCAAGAAAAGATGCCTCTGTCAGGCCCGTGCAGGCAAACAGCAGCTGCCTGGCGTCGTAATCCGCCTCGGGCACACCGGCTGCTTTAAGCCTCTTCGTCCCCTGTGATACCAGTTGTCTGACATTTTCCATTTTCTGCAAGATATGCTCTCCAGTCAAATACTGCTTCTACGGCCCGGATCGCCACTTCGGCCATCTGGCTGTCCGGTTCCTTCGTTGTCAGCCTCTGCATGAGCAGTCCGGGGGCTGACACAGCCTTTGCCAGCGTATTGTCGTGACTGCCTGCATACATAAGCATCTCAAAAGAAATTCCGGCGATCAGCGGAATCAGCGCAATCCGCAGCAGCAGCTGGACAGCCGGATTTCCGGACCGGATAAAGATGAACAGAACGACACTGATAAACACGACGACAAAGAGAAAGCTTGTGCTGCACCGTCTGTGAAAGCGGCTCGAGGCCAGCACATTTTCTACCGTCAGGTCATGTCCGGTTTCCAGACAGTTGATGCACTTGTGTTCTGCGCCGTGATACATGTATGTCCGGCGGATATCCTTGATAAGCGATACGCCCCAGAGATATACGACAAAGATAAGAATCCGGATGATTCCCTCGATCAGATTCAGGGCCGTCACGGAAGAGATTCTGGCAGAAAACAGGCGGGAAAGTCTGAAAGGAAGCACAGTGAACAGCAGGACTGCGATCACAAGTGCAGACAGGACCGTAAGTACCATCCCAAAGCCTGTGCCGGAATCTTTTTTGTTTGTTCTCTTTTTCCTGTCATCTGTTTTTTCCTGCTCTTCTCCGGTACTTTCGCCTTCGTCGAGCATATCGGCAGAATCATTGATCGCCCGGATTCCGTCGAGCATCGAAATAAAAAAGGAACACACGCCGCGGACAATCGGAATCTTTCTTACCTTTGCAAAC
>OMUP01000220.1 GCA_900314255.1 uncultured Lachnospiraceae bacterium
TATTCAGCACTTTACCATCACTGGCAAGTTATTTGATGAATAGCCGACAGGTATTCATCTCAGCGGCCCCAAAATGGCTTGATTTGATGAATCATTCAAGTCAGCTCAACCTGCTATTCAGCACAAAGTGCCGGAAGCAGGTCAAAATGATGAATAATTTGCTGTTATTTTGCCCTGGCATTCATCAAATCAGCTCCAAGTGGGAGTTCAGTGATGAATAAGTGGCTTCAAACTGCTCTTTTTATTCATCACAATGTGACCTGGCAGGGTGGTTTTGATGAATCAGTTACAGCTAACTTTTCTTTTATTCATCACTTATCCATCACTGGCAAGTTATTTGATGAATGGCCGATCGATATTCATCTCAGCGGCTCAATAAGGCTGTTTTGATGAATGCAGGTTCTCTGTGAGCTTTTCGCCCTGAAGTTTCTTTCTTGCTAATTCCTTTTTCATATGGTATAAGTTACTTGTCTGTTGTCTAAAGGCTGTGATGGAGACGACGGTCAGCAATTCGGTCTCAGCAGAGAGGGATGTCACCGGCTGAAAGCATCCTGAGGTCCGGCAGGCCAGTCCAACACTCCGGAGCCGGAAAGTCGAGAGTCCGCATGCGAAGTGCAAAAGCGGAAAGGTAGGCTTCCCCGCCGTTCCGCGCGTCAGTCGGAGAATGAAGAGGAAGTTCCTGCAGCGCATACGCAGCAGACTTCAATCGCGGGTGGTACCGCGGGTCATGAACGCCATGGTCCGTCCCGGAAAATGTTCAGAAACATGAGCATTTTCCAGGGCGGACTTTTTTTGAGCGCATATTCGCGCATAAGCCAGTGCCGGAGCAAGAACCAGATGGACTGCTTGCAGGCCGATCGGGTTCTGCTCCAGGCACGGCAACGGAAATGAGCATGAAGCGCTGCTTTAGCAGCGCGGGAATGCGAATTTCCGTTAGCGGCGCGGGAGCACGAAGTGCGAAGCGACGCGATGGCTTATGCGCGTGGCCCATCCAGTACCATCCCCGGCGAGATGGCTGCGCAGGCAGCGCTGCAGCAAAAAGGATATCCAGGAGGTAAGTATGGAATTTGTCGATGGAACAATCAGCAGGCCGTATCTGACCGGCGATGAGATCATCAGCCAGGGCAAAGTTGGCCAGGAAGTCACCGTGCGCGGTGCGATCCACAATATCCGTGATATGGCGGATATCGCATTTGTCATTCTGAGACAGGCGTACTGCGTCGTGCAGTGCACGCTCGAGGAGGGGAAGGCGAACCTTTCCGTCAAGGACATCACCGAGGGCATGACCGTGGAGATCCGCGGCATGGCGGTGAAGGAAGACAGAGCGCCGAACGGTTTTGAGATTCACACCGAGGAGATCAAGATCCTCTCCACGCCGGCGGTAGCGCAGATGCCGGTTCCGATCAAGAACTGGAAGCTGAAGACGTCGCTTGAGACGATCCTGAACCTGCGCCCGGTGACGCTGCGCAATCTGCGCGAGAGAAGCAAGTTCCGGATCCAGGAGGGAATTGTCCGCGGCTTCCGCGATTATCTGCACACCCAGGGCTTCACGGAAATCCACACGCCGAAGATCAACGCGCGATCGGTTGAGTCCGGCGCGACGCTCTTTAAGCTCGAGTATTTCGGCAAGCACGCTGTTCTGGCGCAGAGCCCGCAGACCTACAAGCAGATGTGCGTCGGCGCGTTTGACCGCGTGTTTGAGGTCGGCCCGGTGTTCCGTGCCGAGAAGCACAACACCCAGCGGCACTTAAACGAATACACCTCACTTGACTTCGAGATGGGATACATTGACAGCTTCGAGGACCTGATGGAGATGGAGACCGGCTTCATCAAGTACACGATGGATCTGCTGAAGCGGGATTACGCGAAGGAAATCGCACAGCTCAAAGTCGAGGTCCCGGATGTGGACAAGATTCCGCAGTGCCGCTTCGACGAGGCAAAGCGCCTGGTTTCCGAGAAGTACAACCGCCCGATCCGCAACCCGTTCGACCTGGAGCCGGAAGAGGAGAAGCTGATCGGCCGCTACTTCAAGGAAGAGTACAACTCGGATTTCGTATTCATCACTTATTATCCGAGCAAGAAGCGCCCGTTCTATGCGATGGACGATCCGAACGATGACAAATACACCCTCTCTTTCGACCTTCTGTTCCGCGGCGTGGAGATCACGACCGGCGGCCAGCGTATCCACGAGCTGGATCAGCTGCTGGCGAAGATGGAGAAGAAGAGAATGACGCCGGAAGGCATGGACCACTACCTGATGGCCTTCAAGTACGGCATGCCGCCGCACGGAGGCCTTGGCATCGGTCTGGAGCGTTTCACGATGCAGCTGCTGGGCGAGGAGAATGTCCGCGAGGCCTGCCTGTTCCCGCGCGACCTGTCCCGTCTGGAGCCATAAGGCGCCGGTACCGGTAACATTTATCATGAGAACCCGCCGGGGTGGCCCGGCGGGAAGCAAGAAAGGACAATGCAGATGGCACATGTGATCGACGATGAGACGATCGACTATGTCGGCATTCTCGCCAAGCTTGAGCTGAATGACGAAGAAAAGGAAAAGGCTAAGAAGGATATGGCGCAGATGCTTGACTACGTCGACATGTTAAATGAGCTCGACACTAGCAATGTCGAGCCGATGACGCATGTTTTCCCGGTCAGCAACGTGTTCCGGGAGGACGTGGTGACCAATGGCGATGGATCCGAGGATACGCTCGCCAACGCGCCGGAGAAGAAGGAAAATCAGTACGTCGTGCCGAAGACCTTCGTTTGATTAGGATGGAGAGAAGATTATGAGTCTGATGAATCTGACGGCCGTTACGCTGGGCCGTAAAATCCAGGCGAAGGAGGTCTCCGTGCGGGAAGCCGCCGAGGCCAGTCTGGATAGTATCGAGGCAAAGGAAGACCGCCTTCACAGCTTCATCACCCGCATCGACAGAAAAGATGTTCTGAAGCGGGCGGATGAAGTGCAGAAGAAGATCGATGCCGGGGAGCTGACCGGACCGCTTGCCGGTGTCCCGGTTGCGATCAAGGACAACATGAACACGAAGGGCGTGCTGACGACAGCAGCGTCCCACATTCTGGACAATTTCGTGCCGCGTTTCACGGCGACGGCTGTTGAGAGGCTGGAGCAGGCCGGAGCGGTGATCGTCGGCAAGACCAACATGGATGAGTTCGCCATGGGCAGCACCACGGAGACTTCGTATTTCGGACCGACGGCCAATCCGTATGACACAGGCTGCGTTCCGGGCGGTTCGTCCGGCGGCTCGGCGGCGGCGGTTTCCGGCGCGGAAGTTTCCTACGCACTTGGATCGGATACGGGTGGTTCCATCCGTCAGCCCTGCGCTTACTGCGGCGCGACGGGTATCAAGCCGACCTACGGGACGGTTTCCCGTTACGGGCTGATCGCCTACGGCTCGTCTCTGGACCAGATCGGACCGATCGCAAAGGACGTCACGGACTGCGCGGCGATCCTCGAAGCCATCTCGGCTCCGGACGAGAAGGATTCGACGTCCATTAAGCGTGAGTCCTATGACTTCACGAAGTCGCTGGTGGACGACGTGAAGGGACTGAAGATCGGCATCCCGAGAGACTATTTCGGCGAAGGTCTGGACCCGGAAGTAAAGAAAAATGTTCTGGCAGCGGCCGACGTCCTGAAGGCAAAGGGCGCTGTTGTTGAGGAATTTGACTTAAGCCTCGTGCAGTACGCGATTCCGGCTTACTACCTGATCGCCTGCGCCGAAGCAAGCTCGAACCTCGAGCGTTTCGACGGCGTGAAGTACGGCTACCGCACGAAGGATTACGAAGAGCTGCACCAGATGTACAAGAAGACCCGCTCGGAAGGCTTCGGACCGGAAGTAAGACGTCGGATCATGCTGGGCTCCTTTGTACTTAGCTCTGGTTATTACGACGCCTACTACCTCAAGGCGCTGCGCACAAAGGCGCTGA
>OMUP01000219.1 GCA_900314255.1 uncultured Lachnospiraceae bacterium
CGACATGGATCAGGAAATCGGCGTAGCGCGCCTCTTCCAGCGTGCTCTTGAAAGCTTCGACGAGATGGTGCGGCAGCTTGCTGATGAATCCGACCGTGTCGGTCAGCAGAAGCTTCTCGCCGTCCGGCAGTGTGAGGCGGCGCGTCGTCGGATCAAGCGTCGCAAATAACTTGTCTTCGGACAGAACGCCGGCGCCCGTCAGGTAGTTCAGAAGCGTCGATTTGCCGGCATTCGTGTAGCCGACGATGGCAGCCGTGAGAAGTCCGGCTCCCTCCCGCTTCGCGCGGGTCAGCTCCCGGTGCCCTTCAATTCCCTTCAGTTCGCGCGACAGCCTGGCGAGCCGGTCGCGGATCACCCGCCGGTCACTCTCGAGCTTCTTCTCGCCGGGTCCTCTCGTTCCGATGCCGCCGCCGAGTCTCGAGAGCTCCGTGCCAAATCCGGTCAGCCTTGTCAGGCGGTATTTCAGCTGAGCGCACT
Source organism: uncultured Lachnospiraceae bacterium (assembly GCA_900314255.1). Lineage (GTDB taxonomy): Bacteria > Bacillota > Clostridia > Lachnospirales > Lachnospiraceae > UBA4285. Next base: position 478 of record OMUP01000219.1, read on the forward strand.
CCACCTGCACCTTGCCTTCGCTTGTCGTCGCGTGTGCGGCAAAGATGTCAAGGATCAGGATCGTGCGGTCGATGACCTTGCAGTCAAGAGCGTCTTCCAGATTTTTCATCTGGGCCGGCGAGAGTTCGTCGTCTGCCAGAACACCGGTCGCTCCGGTCTCTTCAAGTAAATTTTTCAGCTCTTCGATTTTGCCGCTGCCAAGATACGTTCCCGGGTCCGGAGCCGGGCGCAGCTGCAAAAGCTGCCCCGTTACGGCAGCGCCGGCCGTTTCTGCCAGGCTCGCCAGTTCCTCCAGCGAGTGCAGTACGGCGGGCGTTTCGTCCGGGGCAGCAGCGATCAATATGAATTTTTCTTTCTGTCCGGCTGTTTCGTATGACAACTTACAGCAGCTCCTCCAGTGTCTTGCGGATGCAGGCCAGGAATTCCTCTGTTCCGCAGGTATGCGGATCCTTCATCGTCGTGATGAGGGCGAGATCCTTGGTCATGTCGCCGTTTTCGATCGTCTGAATGCATGCCTTCTCGAGCTTGTCCGCGAACACCCCGAGTTCCGGCGTGCCGTCCAGCTCGCCTCTCTTGCGCAGCGCGCCGCTCCATGCGAATATCGTGGCCAGCGGGTTGGTCGAGGTCGGCTCGCCCTTCAGGTACTTGTAGTAGTGGCGCTGCACGGTTCCGTGCGCAGCTTCATACTCATATTTGCCATCGGGGGACACGAGGACGGAGGTCATCATGGAGAGGGATCCGAAGGCGGTCGCGACCATATCGCTCATGACGTCGCCGTCGTAGTTCTTGCAGGCCCAGATGAAGCCGCCGTGGCTGCGGATGACGCGCGCAACCGCGTCGTCGATCAGTGTGTAGAAGTACGTGATCCCGGCCTTCTCAAACTTTTCCTTGTACTCCTTGTCGTAGATCTCCTGGAAAATGTCCTTGAACGTGTGGTCGTATTTCTTGGAGATCGTATCCTTCGTCGCGAACCACAGGTCTTCCTTCGCGTCGAGAGCGAAGTTGAAGCAGCTGTGGGCGAAGCTTTCGATGGACTTGTTCGTGTTGTGCATGCCCTGGATGATGCCCGGGCCCGTGAACTCCTGAATCGTCTCGCGCTGCTCAATGCCGTCCTCGCCAGTGAAGACAAGCTCTGCCTTGCCCGGACCCGGAACCTTGATCTCAACCGCCTTGTAGACGTCGCCGTATGCGTGACGGGCGATGGTGATCGGCTTCTCCCAGGTCTTCACGTACGGCTCGATGCCCTTCACCAGGATCGGTCTGCGGAACACCGTGCCGTCCAGGATCGCGCGCAGCGTCCCGTTCGGGCTCTTCCACATCTTCTTCAGATTGTATTCGGTCACACGGGCTGCGTTCGGCGTGATCGTGGCGCACTTGACGCCAACGCCCAGCCGGCGGATGGCATTGGCGGCGTCAACCGTCACCTGATCGTCCGTCTCATCCCGGTGCTTCAGCCCCAGATCGTAGTACTCCGTCTTCAGATCAATGTACGGGAGCAGCAGCTCGTCCTTGATCAGCTTCCAGAGCACTCTTGTCATTTCATCGCCGTCCATCTCGACGAGCGGTGTCTTCATCTGCAGTTTTTCCATTTGTCATCCTTTTCTTCACATCTGATCAGCGGGGCGCACTTGACGCCAACGCCCCGCCCGGGTCACATTCATGAGAAATACTTTACGCCGCTCTCGAACACTTTCATGTCCATGTCGCCGTAGATATTGATGGCAACATGATCGCCGCGGCGCTCGACATGGCACATCTTGCCGAGTACTCTGCCGTCCGCGCTCGTGATGCCTTCGACGGCGCGGTAGGAGCCGTTGATGTTGTACTCCTCGTCCATGGAGGTTCTGCCTTCCTGGTCGCAGTACTGCGTCGCAACCTGACCGTTTGCGAAGAGCTGGTCAAGGACGTCAGCGGTTGCCACGAAACGGCCTTCGCCATGCGATGCACTGGACGCGTAAACGCCGCCGAGCTTCGCTTCCTGCAGCCACGGGCTCTTGTTTGATACGACCTTGGTGTAAGCCACCTTGGAGATATGGCGGCCGATCGTGTTGAACGTCAGGGTCGGGGACTTTTCGTCCTGTCCCGTGATGCGGCCGTTCGGAACCAGGCCGAGTTTGATCAGAGCCTGGAAGCCGTTGCAGATACCAAGTGCCAGACCGTCGCGGTTCGTGAGCAGGTCGTCGACCGCCTCGCGGATCTTCTCGTTGCGGAACGCCGTCGCGAAGAACTTTGCAGAGCCATCCGGCTCGTCGCCGGCGGAGAAGCCGCCCGGGAACATGATGATCTGCGCCTGGCGGATCGCCTTCTCAAACTCATCAACGGAGTCCAGGATGCCCTGAGCCGTAAGATTGCGGAATACGCGGATCACGGTGTCAGCTCCGGCTCTCTCAAAGGCTGCGGCGGAATCGTATTCGCAGTTCGTACCCGGGAATACCGGGATGAATACGGTCGGGCGCGCCACTTTGTGCTTGCATACATAGATCGAATCCGCCTTGTAAAGCGGGCTTGCGACCTCTTCCTTACCCTTCACGGCAACCGTCGGGAATACCTTCTCCAGCGGCTTCTTCCATGCGGCCAGCGCCTCGTCAAGCGTCACTTTCACATCGCCGTACGTGAACGCGCCGTCGTCCGTCACTTCGCCGATGAAGTGGCACGGAATGCCAACCGCCGGCAGACGGTCGATCTTGCCGGCATCAACTTCGGCGAGAATGCAGCCGTACGCCGGGGAGAAGAGCTTCTTTTCGTCCAGGTTCGGGTCAAGCGCTGCACCCAGTCCGTTGCCGAATCCCATCTTTGAAACGGCCGGAACCAGACCGAAGCGGTCCAGAACATAAGCCGAGATAACCGCCTTCTCCTGAATCAGCTTGTGAACGCCGTCATAGAGTTCCCGGATCTGCCTGTAATCCGGAAGGTCGTTTGCATCGCGTCGGATCTCAAAGAGAACCAGCTTGCTGCCGGCCTTCTTGAACTCCGGAGAGATGATGTCGTGCTCATCTGCCACATCAACGGCAAATGATACAAGTGTCGGCGGAACATCGATGTTCTCGAAGGTTCCGGACATGGAGTCCTTGCCGCCGATGGATGCCTTCTCAAAGCCGAGCTGAGCCTGATAAGCGCCAAGCAGTGCTGCAAACGGCTGGCTCCAGCGCTTCGGATCCTCGCTCATCCGGCGGAAATACTCCTGGAATGTGAAGTGAATCTTGTGCCAGTCGCCGCCTGCCGCGACAATCTTTGCAACCGAATCCACTACCGCATACTGGGCGCCGTGGAACGGGCTCCAGCTGGAGAGATACGGGTCAAATCCATACGCCATCATGGTGACGGTATCGCACTTGCCGTGCAGAACCGGAAGCTTGCCGACCATCGCCTGCGTCTCCGTGAGCTGCGTCCTGCCGCCGTACGGAAGCAGAACGGAACCGGCGCCGATGGAAGCGTCAAAACGCTCCACCAGGCCCTTCTGCGAGCACTCGTTCAGGTCGGAAAGTGTCTTCAGCCAGTGATCGCGGACATCCCCCGCCGGGGCCGGCTGCAGCGCATTTGTCTTCTGATCCGGCATTTCTACTTCAACGGCCGTCTCCTGGTGCGCGCCGTTGGTGTTCATGAATGCGCGGGAAAGGTCCGCAATAACTTTGCCTCTCCAGTGCATGACAAGGCGCGGCTCTTCGGTCACAACCGCAACCTTTGTGGTCTCCAGGTTCTCTTCGTCTGCATACTTCAGGAACTCGTCGACATCTTCCGGTGCCACGACGACCGCCATGCGCTCCTGAGACTCGGAGATTGCAAGTTCTGTGCCGTCAAGACCTTCGTACTTCTTCGGAACCTTGTCCAGATCGATGTCAAGGCCGTCCGCCAGCTCACCGATCGCAACGGAAACACCGCCTGCGCCGAAATCGTTGCACTTACGGATCAGCTTCGTCACCTCCGTGCGGCGGAACAGTCTCTGCATCTTGCGCTCGGTCGGTGCGTTACCTTTCTGAACTTCTGCGCCGTCCTCTTCGATCGACTTCACGTTGTGCGCCTTGGAGGAACCGGTTGCGCCGCCGATGCCGTCGCGTCCGGTCCGGCCGCCCAGCAGAATGATGATGTCGCCCGGACGGGACTCCTCGCGGATCACGGCACTTCTCGGAGCCGCCGCGATGACCGCGCCGATCTCCATGCGCTTGGCCACATAATTCGGATGATACAGTTCCTTGACATAGCCGGTCGCAAGGCCGATCTGGTTGCCGTAGGATGAATACCCCTGGGCCGCCTCGGTCACGATCTTTCTCTGCGGAAGCTTGCCCGTAAGCGTCTTCTCAACCGGAACAGTCGGGTCGGCCGCGCCGGTCACACGCATTGCCTGATATACATAGGTACGTCCGGAAAGCGGGTCGCGGATTGCACCGCCCAGACATGTCGCCGCGCCGCCGAACGGCTCGATTTCCGTCGGGTGATTGTGTGTCTCGTTCTTGAAATTGACAAGCCACTCCTCTTCTTTTCCGTCGATCTTGACCGGAACGACGATGGAGCATGCATTGATCTCGTTGCTCTTCTCCTGGTCGGTGAGCTTGCCCTCGCGCTTCAGCTTCTTTGTGGCCAGCGTCGCCATGTCCATGAGGCAGACAAACTTGTCATCGCGGCCTGCATACTGCTCTCTGAAGTCGGCCAGATACTGGTTGAATGCGGCCTCGATTGCGGTGCGGTATGCGCCTTCGTCGAACTTCACGTCGGTAAGTTCTGTGGAAAATGTCGTGTGGCGGCAGTGATCGGACCAGTATGTGTCGAGCACGCGGATTTCCGTCATCGACGGATCGCGCTTCTCTTCATCCCGGAAATAGTCCTGAATGAACTGGAAATCCCGAAAGGTCATGGCAAGCGACAGGGAATCGTAGAGGTCCTTCAGGTCTGCCTCTTTCATGTCCTTAAAGCCGTCAAAGATCTTTACGTCCGCCGGGATCTTGTAGACGGTCTTGAGTGTCTCCGGGAGCTTGAAGGAAGCTTCTCTCGAATCGACCGGATTGATGCACAGATTCCGGATCTTCTCTTTTTCATCTTCCGTCAGTTCCCCGCTGATGCAGTAGATGACCGCCGTGCGGATTGTCGGCGCCGCATCCGGCTCGATGAACTTTACGCACTGAACGGCCGAGTCGGCGCGCTGGTCGAACTGCCCCGGAAGAAATTCCACGCCAAAGCAGAAATCCGAATCTTCATGCGGAAACTCCGTCTCGTATACATCGTCAACCGGCGGTTCCGAGAACACACCTCTGAGTGCCTGCTGATAGGTCTTTTCCGAAAGATTCTCGATATCATACCGGATCAGCTCACGCACCTTCGTCACGCCGCTGATTCCAAGATAGCCGGCGATCTCCTCGCCCAGCTGCCTTGCCTTGACGGCATACGGTTCCTTCTTTTCGACATACACTCTACGAACATCGCTCATGTTTGATTCCTGCCTTTCGGTATAGTCGCAGATATTTAACAGAACAAGAATAGCACAGCTTGCCGGCATTCTCAATAAATGCAGGCCGCACTTTTTCACAGACTGGCGGGCAGGCGGCCCGGGGGATGGACGGGGATGAAAGGAGCTGGACGGGTCAGCGGAAATGAGGAACAAGCTTGTTTCCGGTGCGTTTTGCCGGAGCCTGAGCTTTCCGGGTCAGCGAAAATGAGGAACAAGCTTGTTTCCGATGCGTTTTGCCGGAGCCTGAGCTTTCCGGGTCAGCGGAAATGAGAAACAAGCTTGTTTCCG
>OMUP01000218.1 GCA_900314255.1 uncultured Lachnospiraceae bacterium
TTCTGACTCAAAAAAAGGCTCTCATATCCGCTCTGTAAAGCCTGCCCGGCATAATACACAATATAAATGCCAAATAACAAGGCTGGAAATTTTTCGCTTGTTTTCATATCCACGCACCTTAGATATCAGATATCAAAATACTAGCGTTGAGTGGATTTCATATCAAGTCATATTTATCAATATTAAGCAAGCTTTATTCGCATATATTGTTTTTGGCTTGAGAATATTGCATAAATGAATGAATTGATCCGATTTATTTCATGTCTTATTTCACGAAACTTTACCGTCGTGTTTATTATAAAACTGCCTCGGTGCATTAAAGCACCGGGGCAGTACATCAATTATGAATTCACAGCACAATCTGCGTCTTGTCATGTCCCGGCGTGTACGTCAGGCTGAAATCCTTTGCAGTCAGCGTGCCGTTTTTCTTGTCATACACCGGCGCCATGGCCATGGCGCTCTCGGCAAATGCCTCAAAGCTCCCGTATTCGTCTTTGTCGCCGACAACAAAGAACCAGGCGTGATCCATGCTGTAGCAGCGTCTCTCGACACCTGTCATGCTGCCGTCATTATACGCTTCCAGCGGATCGGAATGCCAGATGGCCAGATATCCGGTGCCCACACGGCCGAACAGGAAATTTCCTTCCTCGCGCACTTCATCAAACTTGCACGCTGGAAAATACAGATGCGTGAACGTAAGTGGCTGCGTGTCATTCAGGTGCCATATGGCGCCGAGCACATTCCTTTCCTGGCGCAGCGCCGGCATCAGGCCGCATCCGAACCAGTAGCCCGGCCGCATGTCCGAATCCTCCGCATCCGTACCGGGGTGATTGACAAAGCAGGCCGTCTCCGGGCTCGGCGCCGCGTAGAACAGGTGCTGCTGATAGCCAAACGTACCGGGTTCGAAGAACGAAGTCCCGTGGAACGTCTCGTTGAGCGACCGGTTGAATTCGTGCGTATCCGTGTCGGCGTCCGGATCGTGCAGAATGTTGGTCCAGCGCTCATGCCCGTCGGTCCTCGGCGACTGCACGGACGTGAGGATATAATCGCTTCTTTTGCGCAGGCGGATCAGCACGTTGCCGGAGCTGTACTCCGTGTCTGCATCATTTGCCGTGAGTGCCCTGAGATCCTCCGGGAATCTGTAGCGGCTTGTGAGCAGGAACGACATCCAGCCTTCGCTTGTCTCGACCGGATAGTTCTGGTCGATGAGATAGAGCATGCACTGCGCGCCGCCGGTGTACGGGCGGATTGCACCGCCGTAAATGCGGCCCATCGGTGCGATTTCAACACCCTGGAAGCTCTGAATGGCGATTTCGCGAAGCATCCTGTCGCAGATCTTCTCCGCCCTGCGGCCGATTTTCTCCTCAGCCAGGTCCACAAGATTCAGAAGTGCCGCCAGCGTCACCGGCATGTACACAGCGGACAGGAATTCCTCAAATCCGTTTTCCTCGACATCGTCCAGCCACTCCAGGACCTTGCACCGGCCGTATGCGTGAAGCTGCTGCCCATTGCGACCGGTCCTCGGGAAGAAATCGTCCGGATAAATCTCGCCTGCAAACATCGCCGCCATATAGAACATCAGCGAATGGTTCTCGCTCCAGAAGCACATTCCGTCGCTGCCCTTCATGTTCATCCAGTAGCGGAAGCCCAGAAGAACCTCTTTGAAACGCTTCTCTTCTTCCTCCGTGAAGCCGTAGAATTTCCGGTAGCGCATATATCCCGTCACCAGAAAATCCGCGCAGTCAACTCTTCTTTCAATCAGGTCAAAATCTTCCAGAATGCGCCGGTGATCTTCTGCATCCTCAATTCCGAGCGCCTTCCGCGCCAGAATATCAATAATGGCGAATCCGAATCCGCCCCGGTCGAGACTCTTGCGCTTTGCAATCTCCCGGAAAAGGTATTCCTTCGTCTTTTCCGGACTGTACACGATATGGCTTCTTTCCAGAATGGCAAATTTTCTCTCCAGCCGGTACGCCTCACGCACAATGCCGATCGCAAATGTCTCATAACCTTCTGGAATCCGGACCGCATCTCTGCCGGCGATGTCGACCGTCTGTACCGTGCACTTTGTCTCAAAGTCCCCGTCTGGCGCCGTAGGAAGAAGAAGTGACAAAGAGTCTGCCTTACCCGGCAGAACTGCTTCATCTCCATTCATGCGGATGTTTCCAAGATACCGGATGTCATCCTCGATCTGATCCCGGCAGCTGTCATCCGGGAACATGCTGGTGAGCGGCTTTTCAGCCTGCTTAACCTTCAGTCCGAATACCGTTCTCGTATCGCGCACGCCCAGAGTATCGTCTAGCAGAATAACATGGTTTTCGCTAGCCTTAAGCTGCAACTGTGCCTCTTCTT
>OMUP01000217.1 GCA_900314255.1 uncultured Lachnospiraceae bacterium
ATGCAAACCGCCCGTACATGGTGATCGACGACGGGTGGCAGAAGGAGAGAAAGCCGGAAGGTACGTATATCGGCGGCCCCTGGCGGGAGGGAAACAGCCGCTTTCTGGATATGCAGGCGCTTGCCGGTGAAATCAGGCGGCGCGGCGCGATCCCCGGTATCTGGCTGCGCCCGCTTCTTAACGACTCTCCGGAAATCCCGGCATCCTGGAAGCTGTCCTGCCGGGACTGCCTTGACCCGACGGTGCCGGAGGCGTTTGCATTTGTCAGGGAAGACATCCGGACTCTGTGCGAAAACGGGTACCGCCTGATCAAGCACGACTTCTCCACGTTTGATCTGACCGGAAAATGGGGCTTTGAGATGCACCCGCTGGTGACGGACAGAGGATGGCACTTCGCCGACCGGAGCTGCACGACGGCGGAAGCGGTGATTCTTTTATACAAAGCCATTTTGCAGGCGGCCGCTCCGTACGGTGCGCTCATCCTCGGCTGCAACACGGTGGGGCACCTCGGGGCGGGGCTGATGCACATGGACCGGGTTGGCGACGATACGAGCGGCATCGGTTGGGAACGGACCCGCTCGGTCGGCGTCAATACGCTGGCGTTCCGGCTGATGCAGCATGACACGTTTTTTGCCGTCGACGCGGACTGCGTCGGGATAACAGGAAAGATCGCCTGGGAGCAGAACCGCCAGTGGGCAGAGGCAGTTGCCCGCTCCGGCACGGCGCTGTTTCTTTCGGTGAAGCCGGGCGTGCTGACGGATGCTCAGATGCGGGAACTCTCGCAGATTATGGCCATGGCTTCCCGCGGTGAGCATCACGCTGTGCCGCTGGATTGGACGGAGAATACATGCCCGGATCTGTGGCAGGACGGAGAAGAAGTCATCCGCTATCACTGGTACCCGGCGGCCGGCGTGACCTTTGCGCCGGACAGAAATCTGTATACGGCGCGGCTGACCGATTACTGATGGATCCTTTGCGGAAAATTTGTTGTCCTGGCAACAGAAAATACTTTCCTGCCGTTGTACTCTGACATTGTCGAAAGGGAAAGGAGTAAGTCATGAGCGCAGCGGCAGGTCAGACATTTTCCATCGCAGAAGAAAACAGACCGGTGTCGGGATGTACGATTTCGGGCGCCGCGTTTCAGGCAGGGAACCGGGACGCCCAGGTCTTTTCCCTGGCAGAAGGAACGGACATCAGCGCGGAAAGCTATGCACATCCGAAACTGTGGATTGCGTCGCAGGGAAAGATGACCGCATTTACAGGCCGCGGACTTTCCAGGGAGTTTGGCTCGGGGCAGATCTTCGTCGTCCCGGCAGATGAAGCGGTAGGCGTTCGGGCTCTGACAGACAGTGTGTACACGGAAATTCCCGTGAGAAAGGATGCATATATGAATCAGGTATTGCAGGCAGGAGAAGTATTTGAACTTAAAAATCTCATCCCCGTTCAGGAGGGGAAGATCGTCAACATGGATCTGATCAACAGCCCGCACATGAAATTCGTGCTGATGAGCTTTGACGCGGGAACCGGCCTTTCTGAGCACGCCGCGCCGGGTGAGGCGATCATCTTCGCGCTGGAGGGTGAGGCTGTCATCGGCTACGAGGGAAAAGAGCACCGCATTCACGCGGGAGAGAACTTCCGGTTTGACAAGAATGGCCGGCATTTTGTAAGAGCCGATCATCCCTTCAAGATGGCACTGCTTCTGCAGCTGGGGGCTGAAAACTGACTGAACGCCTGCGGGCGGTCAGCGTGGGAGAAAACTCGTGTAAAAAAGTGTGATTGCAGCGTGAAAACTCGTGTAAAAAAGTGTAGTCAAGACATAAAAACACGTGTAAATAAATGTGGTTTTTGATTGAAAAGTCGTTGTAAAAAATGTATCCTGAGATAAGGAAAGGATATCTGCCAGATTCTTCGTACTTGGAACGGAAGTCAGGGAAAGGAGAAAGGAAGAGTATGCGCAGAAAAATATACAACGAACTATGCAAATGGAAAGATGATCCGGCGAGAAAACCGTTGGTTTTGGAAGGAGCAAGGCAGGTCGGAAAGACCTGGATTTTAAAAGAATTCGGTCACAACGAATTTGTGAATATGGTTTATCTCAACTGTGATCATAATCCGCAGACAGAGGGGCTGTTTCGGGATTTTGATACAGAACGGATTCTTCGCTACCTGTCTGCAATTTCAGGGCAGACGATTGTTCCGGGAAAGACACTTATTTTTCTTGATGAAATTCAAGAAGAGCCCCTGGGTCTGACTTCACTCAAGTATTTTTGCGAAAACGCAAGAGAATATCATATTGCCGTCGCAGGAAGTCTGCTTGGTTTGTCTGTTCATGAAGGAACCGGGTTCCCGGTTGGAAAAGTCGACGAGTTGAAAATGTATCCGATGACTTTTTGTGAATTTCTGGAGGCTCTTGGGAAACAAAACCTTGTGGACCTGATGTGGTCGGAAAAACCGGAGAATATTTCAGATCTGGCGGATACGTATATCGAACTGTTGCGGCAGTATTACTATGTCGGCGGTATGCCGGAAGTGGTTGTGGAATATGCAGGTACACAGAATCTTCAGAGTGTGCGGCGTACGCAGAACAGGATTTTATCGGATTATGAATCGGATTTTTCAAAACATATTCCGGCAGCGATGCTTCCGAAAGTCCGTATGGTGTGGCATTCGGTCCCTTCACAGCTTGCCAGAGAAAATAAGAAGTTCACGTATAGTGCATTGAAAAAAGGTGCCAGAGCAAAGGAATATGAGACAGCTATTGAATGGTTGAAGGATGCTGGTCTTATTTATCAGGTGACACGGGTTAACAGTTTTACAAAACCGTTGAATTTCTACGAAGACCCCGGAGCATTTAAGCTGTATGTTTCTGATCTGGGACTTTTGGGAGCGATGGCACAGACAGCTCCTGCAGATATTCTGACCAGAAATACAGGCTTTGTGGAATACAAAGGAGCTTTCACAGAGCAGTATGTAGCGCAGCAGATGGTTTCAACAGTCCCCAATAAGCTTCACTATTATTCACGGGATGATTCCAGGATGGAGCTGGATTTTGCATATCAGGCAGACAATGTACTGGCGATTGAGGTTAAGGCGGAAGAAAATTTGAATGCAAAGAGCCTGAAGATGATTTTAGACAAACATCCTGAGATCATTGGGCTTAGAGTATCCATGTCAGGGTTCCGTAAAGAGCACAATTTAATCAACATTCCACTGTATTTGGTCGAAACATGGTTTCAAAAATTGGAACAATCGTGTGTGTAATATGAAGTTGTTTATTATGGTTTGAGTTTCATTTGCATATGAGAGCAGGAGCTGCGGAAAATGACAGTGCAGGAGATACAAAACCGCCTGGAGGCGGATGAGCGGAACGCGTCGTATACCGCGCGGGGAATAAAGCCGGTCTTTCAGGTGAGCCCCAAAGCGAAGATCGTCATCATCGGGCAGGCTCCGGGCCGGAAGGTGGAAGAGACCGGAATCCCTTTTCATGACAAATCCGGCGAAAAGCTGATGGACTGGATGGGAATTGACCGGGACACATTTTATTCAGAACAGATCGCCATTGTCCCGATGGATTTTTATTACCCCGGGAAGGGCAAAACCGGGGATCTCCCGCCGCGCCGCTTTATTGCGGAGGACTATCATCCGGAGATTCTGCGCATCATGCCGGATGTGCGGCTGACGATCCTCATCGGGGCGTACAGCATCCGGTATTACCTGAAGGACCGCGCCGGGAAAAATCTCACGGAGACTGTTCGCAGCTTCGCGCAGTATCTCCCGGAGTATTTTCCGATCGTGCATCCGAGCCCGCTGAATTTCCGCTGGCAGGCGAAAAATCCCTGGTTTGAGGAACAAGTCGTGCCGGAACTGCAGAAAAGAGTGGCGGAAATCCTGGCGAAGTGACATAGCAGGCTGGCTGATGAAAAGGGGTGGACCCGGGGTTCTGGTTATTCAGCAAATCAGCTTCAAATCAGGTTTGTTGATGAATCTGGAAGTAAATCTGATCCCGGATTCATCAAAACAAGCTTATTTGGCTTGAAATGATGAATGCTCAGGCTGGTTTGCTGCGACTGATTCAGCACAGAACTCGCTTTTTGATCCAAAGTGATGAATAAAAAGGCTGGTTTGCGGCAGCTAATTCATCACAGAGTTTGTTATTGGCAGGTTTGTGCTGAATCCCGGGCCCGTATTTTGGCTGAATATTCAGCACAGACTAGGAATCTAAGGCTATTTTGATGAATGGCTGTCGCTGGCAGGGTCTTTTGGTTCACCAAGATGGTTAGCTACCGCGAACAAGCCCAGTTACTCACCAAAAATTCTTCACTTTTTCTTTTTCATCTGCCGCGTCATCCAGATGAAATATCCGGTGTTCAGCAGAATACCGAATATCGTGGAGGTCGGAGACGCAAGGCCAATGGCGGTCAGGCTGGCGTTCGGCTGGATGCTCTGAAAATAGGAGAGCGGCAGGCGCACCAGGAACGTCTGGGCCAGTCCCTGGACCATCGTCCAGACGGTTTTTTCGTGCCCGTTGAAATATCCCAGAAAACTGAAAAGAACAGCGGTCACGATGGTCTCCGGGGCAAAGCCGCGCAGATATTCGAAGCCTTTGCTCACGACGGCGGTGTCGGCGGTGAAAATTCCGGTGAGCAGATCACCCCGGAACCAGATAAGGGCGAATACCGCCGTGCCGATGATGACGCCGAAGGTCATGCCGGTGAGCATCGCTTTTCTGGCCCGGTCTTCCTTTCCGGCGCCCACGTTCTGGGAGATGAAGGAAGACATGGACTGCGTCAGGGCGCTGGGAATCAGCATGGCGAAATTGACAATCTTGCAGGCCACGCCGTATCCGGAGGACGCCGTGAGGCCGAGCGCGTTGACAAATGCGCAGATGGCGATGAAGGACAGCTGCGTCATGAATTCCTGAAGCGCCAGCGGCGTTCCGATGCGCAGGAATACCGCACACTCTTTACCGAGCCGGAAATCTTTCGCGTGGATCCGGAAGGGAAGCGTTCTGCGGAACATGATGACAAGTGAGATGACGACGCTGACGGCCTGGGCCGCGACGGTTGCGATGGCAGCACCGGCGACGTTCATATGCAGTCCGGCGACCAGAAACAGATCACCGAAGACGTTGATGATACAGGCGATGAGCACGAAGAGCAGCGGGGAGCGGCTGTCGCCGAGCCCGCGGAAGATGGCCGCGATCACGTTGTAGGCGACGATGAAGAAAATGCCGGCTCCGCAGATGCGCACATACTGCGCCGTCAGATCAACGGCTTCTTCCGGCGCCTGCATGAGAAGCGCGATATTCCGGGCACCGAAGACCATGATGATGAAAAGGATGGCGGAGATGATCAGAAACAGGACGGTTGTCCCGCCGATTAAGGGTCCGATTTTCTGGAAATTTTTCTCGCCGATGTAGCGGGCGATGAGGACCGTGAGGCCGGTCGCCAGGGCGGTGATCACAAACGTCACGAGATTCAGGATCTGGGAACCGGTGGAGACGGCCGAAAGGCCGGCGGTCGTTCCGAACCGGCCGACGACCAGAAGGTCGACCGCGCCGTACATGGCCTGCAGAACGAGCGCGCCGAGGATCGGTATCATAAACCGGATCATTTTCTTCGGAATACTGCCTTGTGTGAAATCGCTCTTGTCGTCCTTCATCTGTCCCGCTCCTCCTTCAGCGCGTCTGAAACGGCGTAAATTGTATCGATCATGATCCGGATGTCCGCCGGGTCGATATTTCCCATTTTTTGTGACAGCGAGGTGAAATACTCCTCGACGTAAGTCCGGTAGAGCTCCTTTCCGCGCCCGGTCGCGCGGATGTGCGTGATGCGCCGGTCGTTCGGATCGCCCTCCCGCCGGATCAGCCCCAGTTCCTCCATGTGGTTCAACGTCCTCGTCACGCCGGGCCGCGGCAGCTTCATGCGGCTGCTGATGTCGCTGACGCACACGTCCTTCCCTTCGTCTGAAAGCGCCATGATTGCGTCGAGTGTCGTGATGTGCGATGACACGATGCCCTCCGGCAGTTCCGGCAGCCTCTCCCACACTCTCTTTGCCTCGTGAAAGGAGTCGATGACCTCCTTTGCCGTCTGAATATCCATACAGCCTCCGCGCCCGCCCGGAGAAGAGCAGACATAAACAGGTAACAATGATAAGTACCAGAGGTAACTATATGATCTCCCATGGTAAATGTCAACCGTAATCGACCGGCGTGCATGGTATAATAGAGCCAGCAGAGTAAAGAGGAGAACAATATGCAGAAATGTTTGATTTGCGGAGGTAAGCTGCACCATTTGCTGAGTATTCCCGATATGCCGGCGAGTGCGCAGAATATCCCTGATGAGGATGAAGTATCTTCGGATAAGCCGATTACGCTGAACCTCTGTCAGTGCGAAGAGTGCGGGCTGATTCAGCTTGATACAGTGCCGGTTGATTACTATAAGGATGTCATACGAGCCGGCGGCGGCACGACGACAATGACACGGCTCCGCCATGAAGAATATGACCGCCTGATCCACTTCATGGATCAGTACGGGGCAGAGGGACATCATATCGTCGAGATCGGCTGCGGAAAAGGCGAATTCCTGGCTATGTGGAAATCTCTGCCTCAGGCCGGTCAGATCAAAGATTTGCAGGTATGTGGTATCGAGCACAGAAAAGACCTGGTGGACACGGCAAATCGTCAGGGACTTGCCGTGTATGAAGGATTTGCGCAGGATGGATATGCGATACCGGACGGGCCTTTTGACGCATTTGTCCAGTTTAATTTCCTGGAGCACCAGCCATATCCGGAGTCGATGCTGCGCTGCGTGCGGAACAATCTGAAAGAGGGAGCACTTGGCCTGGTGACGGTTCCGAGCTTCGAGTACATCATGAAATACGATGGCTACTATGAACTGATCCGGGACCATATTGCCAATTATGACGAAAGAACGCTGCGGGAACTGTTCGAACGGTGCGGGTTTGAGGCGCTGGCAGAGAGAATCGTCAACAGAGACACGATTGAAATCATTGTGAGAAAATCCGACAAGCCGGTGCGGACGAAATCGGATTTCAACGGAGAATATCTGGATGTGAGCAGTCTTGCGGATAATTATGAAGCTCTGAGAAAAGATGTGGATTCATACATCCGTGAACTCCGGGATGCTCACAGGAGCCTTGCCATGTGGGGCGGGTCCCATCAGGGATTCTCTCTGGCGGCTTCAACTGATCTGAAACAAATCGTAAAGTACATTATCGACTCGGCGCCATTTAAGCAGGGCCGCTATTCTCCGGCGAGTCACATCAGGATTGTTTCACCGGATTACTATTTTAAAGATCCGGTCGACGAAATTCTGATCGTGGCTCCGGGCTATACGGATGAGATAGCCGGAATCATCAAGGACAGGTACGGAGACCATGTCAGGATCCGTGTTTTGAAAGCCGAGAAAATAGAGGATTACAGATCATGAAAGCTTTCGTTTTGAAGGGACATGCGGATGTCGGTTTTATCGAGAAAAAGGAGCCTTCGCTTGAGAGCCGCGGCGGTGTCCTCTTAAGGCCTGTCGTTGTTTCTCCGTGCACGAGCGACGTCCACACTGTCTGGCAGGGTTCGCCGAAAAAAAAGGACCTCACGTTAGGGCACGAGTGCGTGGCGCAGGTCGTTGAAGCGGGGGAAGACGTTAAAGATTTCTCAAAGGGAGATATCGTCGCTGTCCCTGCCATCACACCGGACTGGGATCAGGCTGATGTTGACATCAATCCTTCCCATGCAGGCCATAATTTTTCGGCGCATATGCTGGGCAAAAGCATCGACGGCGCCTTTCAGGAGCTTTTTTATCTGCCGCATGCCGATAAAAATCTGGCGCTTGTTCCGGATGGCGTCACCCTGGAACAGGCTCTGATGTGCGTGGACGTGGTTTCGACCGGCTTTACCGCCGTTGAAGAGGGCAATGTAAAGAGCGGCGATACCGTCGTCGTCATGGGAATCGGCGGCATCGGCCTTGCTGCCATCATGGGATGCCGGCTGCGGCACGCAGCCCGTATATTTGCCGTCGGTTCAAGACCGGAGAATGTGAGAATTGCCGAAGATCTCGGCGCTGAAGTGTTGAATTACAAGACCATTCAGTGCGGCCTGCCGGAAGGAATGCATCCTCTGGCCAATTCAACCAATTCGGCGGTTGTGAACTATGTGCTTGAGAAGACGAAAACAAAAGGCGCTGACGAAGTGCTTATCTGCGGCGGCAGCGACCTGAGCTTTCCGCAGGCTGTCGACATGGTGAAATATGGAACAGGTACCGTGTCAAATGTCATGTATTACGGCGCTTCTGATAGCGAACATGAGAACGGAATTGATTCGCTTCAGATCCCCAAGTTCTCGATCGGAAGAGGAATGGCCGGGAAAACTCTGAAGTTTTCGCTCGCCAAAGGGGGAAGAAAGCGGATCGAGTATCTCCTTTCCCTGTGCCAGCAGGGAAAGATCCACCCTGAGGTGCTGATCACGAAGCGCTATGACGGCCTGGAGAATATTGAACAGGCTCTGTATGACATGAAGGACCGGAAGGCCATTAAGATTGCCGTGACCTGCAGTCACGTCGGACATATTTAAAAGCGGCGCAGCAGGTTACGTCCCTTTCGGGATCTCTTTCAGCTTTCCCTTAGCCTCGGCCGGCTGCCCGCCGGCAAGAATCCAGCGCTTCATGGCTTTCTGCAGGCCTGTTTTCTCCGGCCATAAGGCGATGTCTCCTTCCGGCCAGTCAAAAACGCGTTCCACCGCCTGGGGACTCGGGAAATCTTTGCCGAGAGGCATGAAATGGGCGGCGAATTTCATAATGTTTGAATCCGGGCGCATGAACTCGCGGTTTCTTTCTGCCAGCATCCAGGATTCGCACTGCCAGCTGGCAAATGTCTGACCGAAGAACTTCGGGAAAAAGGCAGCGGCCTGCGAAAGAGACGCGTCCACAGCTGAATCGGAAAGAGAACCGCCTTCCGGGATGTGAATCCACAGTATGTCTCTTTCCGGGTCCGGCTCAAATTCCAGCCGCCCGAGCCGGTAGAGCTCGCCCATAAGCGGCTTGGCTGTCCAGCGGTACTGCTTCAGACCATTGATGCCTTTTGTGCGGCGCAGCACGTCGTGCCAGATGGTTAGATCTCTGAACGTGTCAAAATAGACGGTGTCCGGGATCCGGCGCTCATGAAACCACGTATACCTGAAAACGGCAAAGCAGCTGAAGAGCCAGAGTGCCGACGGATAGCGTTTTGACTCGGGAAGGGCGTCGAGGGACGCGAGAAATTCTTCCGGTTTTTCCTGAAACTGTGCCCACAGACCGGCTTCCTGTCCAGACAGACCGCAGAGCTTTTCTGCATCGTTCAGGTCTGCCATGGAAAGCCCGGTATTTTCTGCCAGAATTTTCAGATCCATGTGTGACGGCGCCCTTCCTTTCTTTTTCAGACTGCTCCGGTTTCCTTCTTCTGTGCGGCTGCCGCGGCATCTGCCACGATTTCCCGCATGCGGGGGAGCTTGCTTTCCATATCTTCGACCAGCCGGAACTGATTTCTTGCCCGGTCCAGATTCTGGCCGGGGCGGTGGATCCGGAAATACGTGTCGCCCTGCAGGTAGTCGGTCAGGAAACGCGTGCCGCATTCGTACGTCATGACGAGCGCACTGTCCGGCAGAAGAGATTTTTCTGCTTCCGTCAGCCGGCTTGCGCACTCCTGCATGAAGCCTTCTGCGTAGGCTGAAAAAAGATCCAGGCTGCAGGATACTTTGCTCAGATCCCGCTCGTCTTCCAGCGCTGTGCTGGCACCGAAGCGGATGGAATCGCCGAAGTCGTTCATGACAAAACCCGGCATGACGGTGTCCAGATCAATGACACAGATTCCCTTGTGCGTCTTGTCGTCGATCATGACGTTGTTGAGCTTGGTGTCATTGTGCGTAACCCGCAGCGGCAGCGGTGTGTTTCCGGCCGCGCGCTTGTAACATGTGGCAAGATCCGCGTGGGAGAGCACGAAGTCGATTTCCTTCTGCACGTCTTTCCTGCGGCCGCATGTGTCATCCGCCACGGCTTTCCGGAATGTGGCCAGACGCATCTGCGTGTCGTGAAAACCGGGGATGGACTCGTAGAGACTGTCCGCCGGATAGTCGGCGAGACGTCTCTGGAAGCGCCCGAAGGCGATCGCACTCTGCCGGAAATCCTCGGCGCTCTCAGCCATATCATAGCAGGTTGCGTCGGTGATGAAACGGTATGCCCGCCAGTACTGTCCGTTTTCGCCGCGGTAGAAGACTTTTCCGTCTTTGGCCGGGATGAGGGTCAGCGTCTCGCGCTCCGGATCCCCGCCCTCTTCGATAATCTTTTTGCGCAGCCAGCTGGTTACGCCGGCAATATTTTCCATCAGCCGCTCCGGCTCGGTAAATACGCTGATATTGATCTTCTGCATAATCACATACAGCGGCCCCATGAGCCCGATTTCAAAACGGGCCAGCCAGGTTTCGTTGATGTGGCCGTTGCCAAACGGCGCGATGTCTGTCAGTGTTCCTTCAAAGTCAAAGTTTGCGGCAGCGCTTATCGCCGCCAGTTTTCTTTCGTCCATTTTATCACTCCCACAGCCTTGCCGGATACAGCCCGGCGCTCCGCATGCTGCCCAGGGCATCCTCCACTGTCTTTTTATCTTCTTTGTACGTCATGCCGTACCAGCGGTCCGGTGTCTTGAGTACGCGGATATCCGCCGAACCGTCGGCCAGTACACTTTGAGCCACATCCGGCAGGAAAAATTCTGCCTTCAAAGGATTTTGCGGTACTTTATCCGTGAGAAATGCCCGCAGCAGCCTGTCAAACCGGTCCAGAATGTCAGCGGAAAATCCCCAGAGATTCATGGACACGGTTGTGTCACCCGGCAGCTCCTGCCATGTTTTTCCGTCGTCCTCTGTGAATGCGATGCCGCTGCCGCGCTTCTCAATCCGTGTCCGTTCGGTGATGCCTTTCAGGTATCCCTGCGGTGATACGAGGCAGACGCCCCGGGACACAGAGCCGTTGTCGGTGACGGTGTTCTCCAGATCGTAGCCGACCATGCCGTAGTGATGGCCTTCTTCCGGTGTCTGCGAGAGGAACTGGTACATGGTCTGAAATGCAGCTATACCGTAGTAGTCGTCGGCGTTGATAACTGCAAAGGGTCCGTGAATCTTGTCCCGGCAGCAGTAGATGGCGTGCGCGGTTCCCCACGGCTTTGTCCGCCCTTCCGGCACCGTGAAGCCTTCCGGAAGCTGTCTCAGCTCCTGAAATACGCAGTCCGTCTCGATCTTTCCCTTGTAGCGGCTCTCGATGTGCTCCCGGAATGCGTCTTCAAAATCGCGCCGGATGATGAACAGTACCTTCTTAAATCCTGCCCTTGCGGCGTCATATACAGAATAGTCCAGAATGCAGCTGCCATTCGGGTCCACCGGGTCCATCTGCTTGAGCCCGCCGTACCGGCTTCCCATGCCGGCTGCCATCACGACCAGTACTGGTTGTTCCATAACGTATTACCTCCCTTTGCTCCGTCTGGTACCCTCATCATAATTCCGGATGCCGTCTTTTTCTTTGCATGATTTTTTATAAAAGGTGCAGAATCTTTGCATTTGCCATCCGGAAACAGACTTCTGCGTGTATACTTACAGGCAGAAGGCCGAATATGGCAAATGGAGGCGCCATGAGCTATCAGGGAATCCGGCTGGCCAGTTCCATCGCGATTCAGAAACTGTACAGCCTGCACTATTTTGAATACCGCAGTGACTTTACGTTTCCGGGGGAGAGTCATGATTTCTGGGAATTCGTCTGTGTCGACAAGGGAGAGATTCTGGTCACGGCCGGCAGCCGCAAGATCAGTCTTTCGGCGGGAGATGTTGTGTTTCATCAGCCGGATGAGTTTCACGATCTGCGGTCCAATGGCGTCGTCGCGCCGAATGTCCTGGTGGTGTCGTTTTCGAGCGGCAGCCGGGACATGGATTTTTTCCGGGAGAAGGTGCTGCACATCGACGCGGCGGAGCGCTCGATCCTGGCGGCGGTCATCCAGGAGGGACGCGCGTGCTTCGGGCAGCGGCTGGACAATCCGTGGCAG
This sequence comes from uncultured Lachnospiraceae bacterium, assembly GCA_900314255.1. Classification (GTDB taxonomy): domain Bacteria; phylum Bacillota; class Clostridia; order Lachnospirales; family Lachnospiraceae; genus UBA4285. The sequence goes on from OMUP01000217.1 coordinate 12,073, forward strand.
ACAAGGCTGACGCCCCAAAAGACGCGTGAATGGGGCTGCGAGCAGATGATCCGGATCAAGGTGGAGGAGTTTCTGCTGCACATCCGGCGCCGCTACAGCCGCATTGTCGTGCCGCCGGAGCCGGATACGCTGCGCACTATCCGGCAGAACAGCGACCGGGAGCTTTTGCGCCAGGTGACCGACTACATGAAGGCGGGCATCGGCCGGCATCTGACACTGGATGAGATCAGCCGGGACAACTTCGTGAGCCGGGCCCGGCTGCAGAGGCTGTTTTGCGTGTACGAAAAGTGCGGTGTCATCGAGTATTTCAACCGCATGAAGATTGAGACGGCGAAGGAGATGATCCGCACGGACACCATGAATTTCACGCAGATCGCGGATTTCCTGGGGTACTGCTCGGTCCACTATTTTTCGCGGCAGTTCCGGGAGCAGACCGGCATGTCGCCGTCAGAATACGCCAGTTCCATCAAGGCCGCGGCCGAGGAACCGGAAGACATGGAGGAAAAACAGATATGAGCGGGCAGACATTCACACTGAGCTATCCCTGGGACACGAACGGATATAATCCGGAGACGGTCTTCACGCTGCGCCTGGGAGAGGATGCTTTCTTCCTGCATGTAACGGTGAAGGAGAAAAATCCAAGACGCGTGGAAACCAGGCCGATGCATTTTGTGCATACGGACAGCTGCGCGGAATGGTTTGTGCAGTTTCAGCCTCGAACCTGTGCATGGTATTTTAATTTCGAGGTGAATGCAAATGGCGCGATGTACGCCTCGTTTCGGAAAGACCGGGCGCAGTACCGCGAACTGACGGCAGAAGAGCTTGAGACAATGCATATCCGCGCCGCGGTACACGAAGATTTCTGGGAGGTGTCCTACCAGGTGCCGTTTGCGCTTATCCGCGCGTACATCCCCGAATTCACGGCTTCAGATGGCGCGGTCGGAACGAACGGGGACGGCGGGCAGGACCTGCAAAGCGGGCAAGGCCGGCAAAGCGGGCAAGGCTGGCAAAACGGGCAAGGCCGGGAGGGCCTGCCCGCCTCTTCAAAGCCGGGAAAGCTCATCCGGGCCAATTTCTATAAATGCGGGGATGACACGGCGTACCCGCATTACGGTATGTGGAGACCTTTCCAGTCTGACAAGCCGGACTTCCACCGGCCGGAAGAATTCGGGGAGATATGGCTTGTTGCTGAAGAAGGGCACGGTTGAAATTTTTGGGTCGGGCCGGTGTGGGGCTGGAATGTGACTGGCGGTGTCAGCGGAAATGAAGAACAAACTTGCTTCCGGTGCGCCGGCAGGCCTGAACATACCGCCCAGCCCGCTTACACTTTCGCCTGAGCACGAATTCATGCAATTACTGGATTCATTCCGCCTTCTCTTCCTCTTTCCCTGTCAGGTGCAGCATGACCAGCGAGAGGAGGAGGACTCCGACGCACGGGATGATGTTGACGGCCATTCCGGTGCGCAGTGTCGTATTGTCTGCCACGATGCCGACGAACCACGGGAAGATGATGCCGCCGAGGCCGCCGATGGAAAGCAGGACACCGACGCTGGCGGAGCTCATCATTTTTCCGACGCTTGCGACGGCCATCGGATAAATGCCGGCCAGGAAGACCGAGAACAGGCCGAGGGCGAGGGCGGCCGGGCCGGTGCTTGTCATGCGGATCAGGATGATGTACATCACCGTCGCACCGGTTCCCATGATGGAAAGCGCCTTGAAGGTGTTTTTGATTTTAATGCCATAGGCCAGGAACAGCCGGGCGGCCAGCGTAAACAGCCACTGAATCGTGACGGAGTAGGCAGCCAGCGCCCCGGCCATGATGCCTTCGTTCTTGTAGTATGTGACAAGCCAGCCGTTGACGGTGTACTCCGCGCCGTTCTGGCAGAAGAGAAGCAAGGTCAGAATCCAGAAAACCGGATTCCTCAGGAAAGAATAATCTGTCTTTTTGCCGGCAGAACCGGATTTGGCCTGCCGTCCCGGCAGACCGGCGCGCAGGAAAAGAATCCAGAGCAGCATCCCGGCGGCCCCGACCGCAAGCATCGGAACAGAAAATCCCAGGTGCCCGGTAAAAGAGATGAGAAATGGACACAGCAAAGCCCCGAATGCAAACCAGGCATTCATCAGATTCATGGCGCGCGGTTTGTCGTCGGTGTTGCTTCCGGTGAGCACGGTGCATTTGTTGGCGGCGCATCCCTTTGCAATTCCTGCGATCAGGAAGGCGAGGAGCAGCAGTGCCGGACTTCCGGTGACGGCCATCAGACAATATCCGATGGCATAGCCGCTGCAAAGAAGCAGGGTGGTCGCTTTTTCACCGATGAAATCCGGGAGAATGCCGGCGATGAGAAGTGAGATCATGTTGCCGACACTCATGATCGAAACAAGAGTCCCGGTGAAGCTGTAATTGAAGCCGTAGCGGTCGCGCAGAAGACTGACCACGACGCCGGAAGAGATGGCGCCGATGCCGCTTAAGAAAAAGCAGATCATGCCGGTGCGATAGTGAAGCTTGTTATATGAAGATTCCATGCTGCTGAATCCCCCGTCAAAAAATTTTGTGACAAATCATAAAATGTAAGCACTTTCATACGATTAATGGTATAATAAATCCAATGAGCTGAAATGTCAAAACTCAGCACAAATTTGTCATGAAAACATAACGGGAAGGGAGTTTTTATGGAAAAGTTGAATTACAAGGTACTCAGGGAGAGCGGCTACAAGGGCTATATCCTTGAAAAGGGCGCTCCGGTGAAGGTCCTGCAGTTCGGCGAGGGCAATTTCCTGCGCGCATTTGTCGACTATTGGTTCGACATGGCCAATGAGAAGGTTGGCTGGAACGGCAAGGTTGCTCTGGTACAGCCGATCGACCGCGGCCTGACTGAGTACATCAACGCGCAGGAGGGTCTGTACACGCTGTATCTGCGCGGCACGGAAAATGGTGAGAAGGTTGACAGAAAGCGTGTGATTTCTTCTGTTGACGCCTGCTACAATCCGTATGACCCGGAGGACTGGAAGAAGATCGAAGAGATCGCCGTATCGGATGATCTGGAGTACATGGCTTCCAACACGACCGAAGCCGGCATTACCTATGATCCGTCCTGCACGCCGGATCAGCTGCCGCCGACTTCGTTCCCGGCCAAGGTTACGGTTCTGCTCTACAAGCGCTTCAAGGCCGGCAAGCCGGGCATCACGTTCCTTTCCTGCGAGCTGATCGATGCAAACGGCCAGGAACTCAAGAAGGATGTCCTCAAGCATGCAGATGACTGGGGATTCGGCGAGGACTTCAAGAAATACATCACCGACGACTGCCTCTTCTGCTCGACGCTGGTTGACCGGATCGTTCCGGGCCGCGTAAGAGACGCTGCCATGGCAGAGCAGATGGACAAGGACAACGGATATCTGGATGACCTCAAGGACATCGGCGAGGTATTCGGCGTATGGTACATCGAAGGACCGAAGGCTCTGGAGGACAAGCTTCCGTTCAAGAAGGCCGGACTGAATGTTCACGTTGTTCCGGAAGTTGCTCCGTACAAGAAGAGAAAGGTAAGAATCCTGAACGGCGCTCACACCGGCTTCGTTCTGGGCGCATATCTTGCAGGCTTTGACATTGTCCGCGACTGCATGCACGATGAGACCGTTCACGGCTTCATGAACAAGCTCCTGGGCGAGGTTATCCCGATTCTGCCGCTTGACAAGACAGACTGCGAGAACTTCGCGGCGGCTGTGACAGACCGCTTCAACAACCCGTTCGTAGATCATCAGCTGATGAGCATCTCCCTGAACTCCACCTCGAAGTGGAAGGCAAGAGATCTTCCGTCGCTTCTTGAGTACAACGAGAAGTTCGGCAAGCTGCCGGAGGCGCTTTGCATGGGCTTCGCCGCATACATCGCTTTCTATTCCACGAACCTGCAGCGCCGCGAGGCAGACGGCCTGATCGGCAAGCGTGCTGCCGGCAATGAGTACAAGATCCAGGATGACGCCTGGGTTCTGGACTTCTACTGGGCACACAAGGACGCCGATGACAAGACCCTTGTAAAGGATGTTCTGTCCGACACCCAGATGTGGGATGAGGATCTCACGAAGATTGCCGGCCTTGAGGACAAGGTTTACGCAGACCTCGAGAAGATCCGCAAGGATGGCGCAAAGGCTGCGTACGCGTCGGTACTGTAACTGACGGCAGGAATCGACAGGATCCGAAATAACCGATAAGAAAAGAAAAGGCTGCTGCCCGGACGTGCTTCACGGCGTCCGGACGGCAGCTCATTTTTATGGAAAATGGTTTCGGCAGTCACAAATCTTTCTTCAAATAGTATTCTTGTAAATCACGCCGTCTTTCATGATCATCCGGATATTTGCCGTGTCTGAAAGAACAGAAAGATTTTCGACCGGGTTTCCCTTTACCAGAAGGATGTCGGCATAGGAGCCTTTGGTAAGAATGCCAAGTTCTCCGTCCGGGTAAGGATTCTGGAAGGTGCAGTGCCGGAACAGCATCAGATCGGTGCCGAACAGAATTTTCAGACTGTATTTGTTGATGAGTTCCGTCGCATGTTCTTCATGCTGTGCGACCATCGCCGCTTTCTTTGAATGATCGGTTCCGGTATGTTTATCCCGCTTTCTTTGCCAGCAGTTTTCCGACGGATTTTGCGATCCGTTCCATGGCTTCCTGAAGATTTGCCATGGAGGTCGCATAGGAGATGCGGGCGAAGCCTTCGCCGGCCGCACCAAAGGCGTTTCCGGGAGTGAGGGACACGCAGCAGTCATTTAAGATATAGCGGCAGAATTCGTCTGAGCTCATTCCGGTCTGCCGGATGTCTACCATCATGTAAAAGGCGCTGTCTGGCTTGTGACAGGAAAGACCGTCGATGGCGTTGACCGCTTCATAGACATAATCACGGCGCCGGCGGTACTCCTCCACCATCTGACGGGACGGGGTATCATCGCTTGTGAGGGCGGTTACGGCAGCGGTCTGCACGAAGGGGCTCAGGCACGCGAGATTGTAGTAGTTCATACGCATCAGCGGATCCCAGAATTTCTTGTCGCAGAGAATATACCCGACGCGCCAGCCGGTCATGGCGTAGTACTTGGAAAGTCCGCTCATCACGATCGTCCGCTCCCGCATGCCGGGAAGAGCGGCGATGGAGAGGCACTTCGCGTCGTCATACACAATGCCGGCGTAGACCTCGTCGGAGAGAACGAACAGGTCATATTTCTTTGCGACGCGGGCGATCTCTTCCATGGAGGCTTCGTTCAGGACAAATCCGCAGGGGTTGGACGGAGAGTTGATGATAATGGCCTTGGTCGCCGGCGTGACGAGGCGGTCAAGTGACCCGGGAATCACCTGATATTCATGCTGCTCATCCAGCCTGAACGGCACGATTTTTGCGCTCGCGATCTTCGTGTCAGCGTAGTAGCAGAGATACCCGGGATCCGGCACCAGCACTTCATCGCCGGGATTCAGGAATGTCATGGCCACCAGATACAGGCCCTGTGTCACGCCCTGCGTCACGAGCACCTCACCGTCCGGGTCGTAGTGCACGCCAAAGCGCTTTTCGTAGTCATCCGCGATCGCTTTGTGCAGGGCCGGAATGCCGGAGGTCGGCGCGTAGTGTGTCTCTCCTTCTTCCAGCGCCTTTTTCCCCGCTTCCACGATATGACGGGGAGTCGGAAAATCCGGTTCGCCGATTTCCAGATGAATGACAGGCCGGCCTTCTTTGATTTTCTGGTCGGACAGGTTCTCCATTTCCCGGATCTTTGAGAGCGCAACGCCGTGAATCCGGTCAGCTTCAGTCAGATGTGTCATAGCATTTCCTCCTCCCTTTCTAACCCTTTGCGCCTTCAGCCAGCGCATCGCACGGACTTATGCGCAAAAAAGGCGCCTGTCAGATGACAAGCGCCTTTGCTTTGATATCGGTTTCCCGCGGAGACGAAGGCCTCCGCATACTCTCATTATAGCAGTTGTTATTAAAAATACAAATCTGATATTAAAAAATGCCGCAGACCCCCTGGGGAAGGGGCCTGCGGCTCGCAGCAGTTCCTGAGTTTAGTTGGAGGAAAACCGGGACTACATTGCTGCCTTGTAGATTTCGGAAATCATGTCGTCACTGACCTCGACTGGCGTATTGGCAAGATTTCCGGCGGAGACCTTCCTGCAGTTCTCCGTGAGCCATGGAATGTCTTTTTCCGTGAAGCCGAGGGCTTTCAGATTGTTCTCCAGCCCCAGATCATCCGAGAAGGCACGGAGCAGCGGCGCCGCGTCGTCGGCCGTCATGCCGCCCAGAATCCGGGCGATGTTGCCGAACTTATAGCGGTTGCCCTTGCAGGTCTCCTTGATGACAAATGGGCTGAGAACCGCCAGTCCTCTTCCGTGGACGATGTTCTTCATTCCGGAGAGCGGGTGCTCCATCGCGTGCGACAGGGTGACGCCGGCCTGACCGATGACCATCCCGCCGATTGTGGCTGCGATGGAAAGGGCGGCCCAGGCTTCCTTGTCGGAAGGATCCGCGCAGGCACGCGGCAGATTTTTCACGATGAGAGGCATCGCGTACAGGCAGAGCGCATCGGTGAACGGCTGGGCGTTCCGCGCGGTGTAGGCTTCCATCAGATGGCAGAGAGCGTCGTATCCGACGGATGCCAGGACGCTTGTCGGCATCGTCATCATATTCTCCGGATCGACAATGGCGATCTTCGGGGCGATGGATGCGCAGCGCAGCGACTTCTTGTCGCCGTTGTCCGGGTTGGTCAGGACGGCGAAGCCGTTGCCCTCGGAGCCGGTGCCGCAGGTCGTCGGGATGGCAACGATCGGCAGAGCCAGATCGGAGGCCTTTCTTGCGTAGATGTAGTCGTCGATGTCGTCGCCGTTGACGGCGCAGAAGGCGATGCCCTTCGCGCAGTCGATAACCGAACCGCCGCCGATGGCTACAACGAAGTCACAGCCATTTGCCTTGAGGAAATGCGCGCCTTCCACGGCGTCGGTGGTAAGAGGATTCGGTCTTGTCTTGTCAAAGAGTGCCGTCTGGATGCCCTCCGCCAGCAGTGCATTGTTGACCTTGTCATACAGCCCGGATTTCTTCGCACTGGAATGGCCGGTGACGATGAGTGCTTTCTTTCCGAACGGCTTTGCGAGCTTTCCGACTTCCGCTGTCTTTCCGAAACCGTACTGAACGGATATCGGAAGGAAGAAACCAAAGGCTTTCTTTTCAACCGGAACCGGGGCAGAAGCGGCAAGTTCCTTCGTGCGGATCCGCTCCATGTCGATGGCGACGGATACGTCCTTGGGCGCTGCGGTGACGTTGATCTTCT
>OMUP01000216.1 GCA_900314255.1 uncultured Lachnospiraceae bacterium
AGCGACAGGCTCTTGGAAAATGAATAGCAGGACAGTGTGTTGTCATAGAACTTGCTCGGATACGGGCTGTCGGCACCTTCAAACACGATTTCCCGGTATGGCTCGTCGGAAATCAGGAAGATATCGTGTCCGTACTCCTCCTGCTTTGCGCGCAGGATATCAGCCAGCTTCTGAATCGTCTCCGTGCTGTACGCGATGCCGGACGGGTTGTTCGGGGAATTGATGAGAACCGCCTGTGTCTTCGGATTCAGTGCCTTTTCAAACTCGGCAAAGTTGATCTGGAAATTTTCCGTGTCGGCTGGAACCAGCTTCATGACGGCGCCGGTGCGGCGGATGTACTCTCTGTACTCCGGGAAGAACGGTGCAAACACGATGATCTCATCGCCCGGCTGCGTAACCAGGCGGAATGCATGGGCAAGAGCGCCCGCAGCACCGATGGCCATGAAGATATGCTTGGTCTCGTAATTCATGCCGAAACGCTTGTTCAGACTCTGTGCCACCGCGCTGCGCACGGACTCGATGCCCAGCGACGGGCTGTAGCCGTGAATGTAATTTGACGGCTCCGTCTTGTACATGTCAATGACCACATCTGTGTAATCCTGCGGGCACGGAACGCTCGGGTTGCCGAGCGAATAGTCAAATACGTTCTCGTATCCGATTTCTTTTCCGCGCGCCGTGGCGTACTCGCTCAGCTCACGGATGACCGACTTGCCCTGAAGCATTTCCTTGTAAGACTGGTTAATCATTTCAAAGTACCTCCCTGTTGCAGATATGGCCCGGCTTTCCGCCGTTCTCTAATTTTTGTATGTCATCCCATATCATGGCGTATCCCCGCTTCATCGAAGAAGTCGTGATTCCGCCGATGTGACAGCTGAACACTATTTTGTCGAGCACCTCGTCACCCAGGCTGAAAATCTTGTTGTCTGATGTGACTGGTTCTCCTTCCACACAGTCAAGCCCCGCTCCTGCGATCTTTCCGGCAGCAATCGCGCGGCCAAGAGCCTCCGTGTCCACCAGCTCGCCGCGGGACGTGTTGATCAGATAGGAGCCATTCTTCATCCGGTCAAAGAATGCATCATTTGCCATGTGCACGGTATCCGGCGTGACAGCCACGTGCAGACTCACGATGTCCGACGTCTCCAGCAGTTCGTCCTCCGGCATGTATGTCACGCCGAGCTCTTTCTCCAGCTCTTCGCTGCGGCGGTGCCGGCTTGTATAGACCACCCGGCAGCCGAATGCGGCAAGAAGCTTTGCCGTCGCCTGGCCGATGTCGCCCAGTCCGATGATGCCCACCTGACAGTCGGCCAGCTCGCCGAGCCCTGTCATAAAATAGGCTTCCTTCACCTGGATCTGCCGGCCTTCCCGAAATGCTCTGTCGTCGTGAATGACGTGTTTTACGCAGCCCAGCATCAGCAGAACTGCCTGTTCGGCCACCGCTGTGGAATTCATGCCTTTGCAGTTGCAGACATACACGCCGTGCTCCGAGGCCGCCTTCACATCGACGCCCTGGAAGCCCACGCCCTCCGAGTGAATCATCTTCAGATTCGGCATTCCGTCGATGAGCTTACTGCTCACCTTTCCGATCGCATCCACGACAATGATGTCGGCATCTTTTCCGGACGCCAGAATCTCCTCATCCGGTGTTCCCAGCGGAACGTACGTGTATGTGTGCCTTGCATACACCGCCGGGTCCGCGTGAGACTGAAGTCTCCCCTCCTTGCCGATAACAAGTATCCGCATTGCTCCTCCTTCCTTCCGGTCCGATTCATCTGTTATTGATGACAACTTTATCACGTTGAATCCAAAGAGTCACCAGAAAAAAGGCAATTGTCGGATTTACGGCATTTGCCCTTCGACAAATGCCTGCAGTCCCGCGCGGTCGATCACCTGCACCTTGCCGTATCCGCAGAATATCCAGCGCTTCCGGTCGAAATATTTCAGCACCTCCGAGACTGTGGTCCGGTTGAGTCCCAGTGCCGCCGCCAGCTGGCTGTGCGTGTACGGGACATTGCCGCCGAGCGTCCCCTTCTCCTTTGACTGGACCGCCGTAACGTCCAGCAGATAGCTTGCCGTCTTGCCGTAGCGGTCCAGTAAACACTGCTCTTCCAGGCGTCTGGTCAGACGGTCCATACTGTCCGAGCAAAGCTGCAGCAGATGAAGCAGAAGCTGCGGCGCTTCTTCTGAGGCCGCGCCAAGCCGCGCAGCCGGCAGCCGCACCAATACCGTGTCCGTCACCGTCATCACATTGATCGGCCTCGGTGTCTTCTCCTTACTTCCAGAAAATGCCGATTCGCCGAAAATGTGTCCGGTCTCGATCACGTCCACCGTAACCTCCCGGCCCGAAGAAAATTCGTCATAAATCCGGACTCTTCCGGACTTGATGTAGTACATGCAGTCGGACGCGCTGCCCTTGCGGTACACAATCTGCCCCGCAGCCAGCTCAAATTCCTGACCGAAATGCCCGATCGCCTTGATTTCGCTTTCCGTAAGTCTTCTGCTGCTCATACACCCGCTCCTTTTCCTCACATCATAGCAGACAACGTCAAAAAAAGCCCCTGCCTGATCCGGCAGGGGTTTAAAAGAGGGGGAAAGTATGAAATGTTTTTAGGGACGAACGCGTTTGGGGGGAACGCTTTTGTTGTTCATCCTTATGTCTGATACTATACGGCAGATTTGTGAATCAAATTTGTCAGAGCTCTTCATCTTTTGTGAAACTGGAAAAGAATTGCTGTTGTTTTGATTAACAAAAAATAAAGCGGGGTTCCGCTCCCTCACCCGCTCATCACGTTTCAGCACAATATGAAACGACCGCTACTCGCTGAATGCAAATAACGGCCGCTTCACTTTTCAGAACTATTCACTTGTTACTACCTCTCGTCTTCCTGTTGCTTCCCGGGAAGACCTTTTGGTTTTGGAAGGATGCCAACCTTCCTGTTACTTGGCGCTGCAACTTGCTTTCGCATTTGAATTTAAGGACAGGCATTTTTGAAAAAACTCTGGGGAAATTTTACGTTGGTGCATTTCCTTCGATGTTTTCTCGTCCTGCAGAACCCTACTTTTTCTGTCCCCTTTGGTTATCTTTTTCGTTCCGACCAGCTGTTATCAGAACCAAACCGTTTTAACAATCGTTTGTTCCAAAGGTTTTCGACGCTGCAGCTTCAGGTTCTGCTGCTTTCCAGGTCAGTATCATTAAACGGCAACGGTACCAACCTCCTTTCAATGGAATCTGAGCCTTCTTTCGATGAAAAGCGGCTGCCTTTCGAAGGTCCCTTGTTCCTTTGACTGATTATAAGATACCATGCTCTTCATTATTTGTCAATACTATTTTGAAAATTAACGCAAAAATATTTTATTTGTCGCTGTTATATGTTAATTATTCTGAATATTTGCATTATAAAAATCCGGCTTCCCGGGCCAGTGCCGGAAAGCCGAATATTCAGAATTATTCATTGTTCTGTTTGGTCGCGTTTTTTTCCGCTTCCATCACCTGTGTCAGAGACGGCGAAGGCTTTTCATCGCCCGCGTCAAACGGCCCTTTGCCGCCGGCGACTTCTTTCAGAGTCTGCTGCATATGGATGATCCGGGCGGCTTCCTTCATCAGATAGTGGTCCGTTTCGATCAGTTCCTCCGCCGAAATATTTGTCATCAGCCAGTCCTTGATCATGGAGGCCACGCCGCCGCAGAAGAAGTAGGATCCGGTCCGGATCACCCGGTCGTCGCAGGCCGGAAACAGGATCTCCGCATAGCACTCCACCAGAGGCATCATACTCTCAATAAATGTATCCTTGAAAGAATTCTGGCCGCTGTAGGAAAAGACGGACCGGTAGTACGTGCGCTCCGAGGCCAGATATTTGAGCAGCGCATCAATCATGTTCATGAAGTTCTTGTATCCGACTTCTGCCGCCTTGTCCATGAATTCATTCCGGAAGATCCAGCTGACGAGATCGTATTTGTCACGGAAATGATAGTAAAAACTCTTGCGGGTGATGCCGCAGTTTTCGCAGATCTCCCCGACGGAAATTTTCTCGAATTCCTTGCCCTCGGTCAGCTTTTTCAGGCTTTCCGCAATCGCTTCTCTTGTATTGCCTTTTTCCATACACGCCTCACTTTACCCGGAGCATCCGCATAGCATTCAGAATGCAGATCACCGAAACACCGACATCCGCAAATACTGCCTCCCACATGTTGGCCACGGCAAACAGGCTCATGACCATAACCGCAATCTTCACCACAAGAGCAAAGGTGATGTTCTCATAGACAATCCGCATCGTCCGGCGGGCCAGCCACACGGTCTTGGAGACCTTGCGGGTGTTGTCATCCATCAGTACGATGTCGGCCGCCTCGATCGCGGCGTCGCTTCCCATGCTCCCCATGGCAAATCCCACATCAGCCCGCGTAATGACCGGCGCATCGTTGATGCCGTCCCCGACAAATGCCAATCTGCTCTTCTTATCTTCTTTTGACAGAAGTTCTTCGACCTTTCCGACCTTGTCTGCCGGAAGCAGATCGGTGTACACCTCATCGATCCCGAGTTCTTCGGCCACGGCCTCGCCGCTCGCCTTTCTGTCGCCGGTGAGCATAACCGTCTTCGCGACCCCTGCCTCATGCAGTTCCCGGATGGCTTCTTTTGCCTCCGGCTTCACGATATCCGAGATGACAATCGCTCCGAGATACTTTCCTTCCTCGGATACATACACGACCGTGCCGGCCGTTTCCACCGGCGGTACCGCAACACCTTCGGCATCCATCAGCTTCCGGTTTCCGGCGCAGATCTTCTGTCCGTTCACGACAACCGACACACCGTGCCCGGCTGTCTCTGTATTTTCGCTGATTTCGGAAGCGTCAACAGCGGCAGGATCATTTCCCGTCTGCGCATATGCCCGGCGGATCGAATCCGCCACCGGATGCGTAGAGTAATGCTCCGCGCACGCCGCTTTCTTCAGAAGTTCCTCTTTGCTTACTTCTCCGGCCGGCAGAATCTGCGTTACGGAGAATTCGCCGCGGGTCAGAGTTCCGGTCTTGTCGAACACGACTGTTTTCAGCTTTGCCGCAGCCTCAAGGTAGTTGCTGCCCTTGATCAGAATTCCCATGTGAGACGCCGCGCCGATCCCGCCGAAAAATGTAAGCGGCACCGACAGAACAAAAGCGCATGGACAGGATACAACCAGGAAAATGCAGGCGCTCTTCAGGCCCTGCTGCCAGGACACGCCGGTGAGCAGCGGAAGCAGGATCGCCACGGCGACCGCGGCAAATACCACGACCGGCGTGTAGTACCTGGCGAACCGTGTCACGAAATTCTCGGTGCGGGCCTTGCGGTCGGAAGCATTTTCCACAAGGTCGAGAACCCGGCTGACGGTTGAATCTTCGTAGGCTTTTTCGGCGCGGATCTTGAGCACGCCGTCTCCGTTCACGCAGCCGCTGATGACTTCATCGCCGGTGTGAACGGAACGGGGAACCGATTCGCCGGTGAGCGCCGCCGTGTCGAGCATCGAGCTTCCTTCCGTGACTACGCCGTCAAGCGGCACTCTCTCGCCCGGGCGGACAACAAAGATGTCGCCGACCTTCACTTCTTCCGGATCAATCTGCGTGAGCTTCCCGTCCCGCTCCACATTGGCATATTCCGGTGCGATATCCATCAGCTGTGTGATAGACCGGCGGGAGCGGCCAACGGCGAAATCTTCGAAGAACTCGCCGACCTGGTAGAACAGCATGACGGCGACGGCCTCGGAGTACTCGCCGATCGCCAGCGCGCCGAACGTCGCCACCATCATCAGGAAATTCTCGTCAAATACCTGGCCGTGACTGATGTTGATGATCGACTTCCGGATTACTTTCCACCCGACCATGCAGTACGGGATCAGGAAAAGAAGGAAGTTCACCGGAAAGACATTAAGTGAAGCGCCGGGCCCGATGTGCAGAATGATCAGAATCAGCGCATACAGCGCGCCGGTCAGACAGATCCATCTCAACTGTTTTTTCTGTTTTTCGTCCATGCTTTTCCTCCGTCCTTTATTCCGGTTTCGGCTGCACCAGGGCTGCTTTTATTTTCTGATCTCAAACTCCGGCTCGATTTTTCTCGCTGTCTTAAGCGCCTTGTCAAGGAGCGCATCATCGATCATATCCGCTTCCAGTGTCATCTTCTGCGTCATGAAATTCACCTGTGCCTTTACTCCCGGCATCTCATTCAGCGCATTTTCGACCTTGGCCGCACAATTTGCGCAGTCTACCGCGATGTTGAACTTCTTTCTCATGTTCTTTTCCTCACTTTCCGCTCTCTGCCTCGCGCACATGTTCAAGTCCCATAAAGAGAATCGTCCGCACATGGTCATCATCCAGCGCGTAAAAGATCTGCTTCCCGTCGCGCCGGCTCCTCACCAGTCTGGAATCCCGCAGGATCCGCAGCTGATGGGACACCGCCGACTGGGTCATGTCCATTCTCTCCGCAATGTCACTCACGCTGAACTCGCCTTCCATCAGAAGTCCCAGAATCCGCACGCGGGTCGGATCGCCGAATATGCGGAACACATCGGCGACATTTTTCACCTCCTGATCGTCCATGGAAGATCCTCACTTTCTGTAATTTGAACATATGCTTATCTGTTCATATGTTCAATATAGTGTTCTATGTGGCAAATGTCAAGTACAGGATGCAGGAAATGGCTTGCCTGCGGCAAAAATGTCATCGGAAGCTGCAAGCAACTTGCTTTTTGCTGAGTGGCCAGCCTTCGCGCATAAGCCTCGCGCTTCGTGCTCCCGCAGCGCAACGAAAACCCGCATTCCCGTCACGCTTCGCGTGACTCCATGCGGGTTTCCGTTGCCGTGCCTGAAGCCATCCCGGATCGGACTGCAAGCAGTCCATCCGGTCCTGGCTTCGGCACTGGCTTATGCGCTAAAAGAAACGCAGAGGAGCTGTGTTTCGGGCTCTTCTGCGTCTTTGGCTTTTATTTAGTTGTTCTGCTTATTCTCCGAAGATCAGGTCGGAGATTTCTTTCAGGGCTGAGGTGTCCAGCGATTCCACGTTTCCGGCGTCCACTGCAGATGCGACCTTCGGGTCGATCGGAAGTTTTGCCACGGCGCCGATGCCGTTCTTTTCGGCGATCTCATCCACATGGCTCTCGCCGAAGATCGCGTGTTTCTGACCGCAGTTCGGGCAGACGAAATACGACATGTTCTCCACGATTCCAAGAATCGGCACGTTCATCATCTTGGCCATGTTTACAGCTTTCTCCACAATCAGGGACACCAGATCCTGCGGAGACGTCACCACGACAATTCCGGCTACCGGGACAGTCTGAAACAGCGTAAGCGGAACATCGCCGGTTCCCGGCGGGCAGTCCGCAAATACATAGTCGGTCTTTCCCCAGACCGTCTTGGTCCAGAATTCACCGACCGTTCCGGAGATGATCGGGCCTCTCCAGATGACCGGCTGCTCCTCGCCGATCAGAAGGTTCATGGAGACAACTTTGATGCCGGTGCGGGTTTCAGCAGGAATCAGTGCCGTGCCGTCTGCATTTGCCAGAAGGCGGCCGTGAAGGCCGAATGACTTCGGGATGGACGGTCCTGTGATATCAATGTCCATGATGCCGGTCGAGTGGCCTCTGCGGACTGACTCCACCGCGAGCATCGACGTGATCAGCGACTTGCCGACGCCGCCCTTGCCGGACACAACGGCGATGACTTTGCCGACGTCCTTGTTGTTTTCCGTTCTTTCCTTGCGGGGATCCTTGTACGGAACTCTCGCCTTCTTTGCGGTCTTTTCCTCGGCCATATCTTTTCAACTCCTCCTGCGATATAAAAAAAGCTCACATACACCCACGGGTGAATGCGAGCATTCTTTGTAATGAGCCCACCGGGGTTCGAACCCGGGACACCTAGATTAAAAGTCTAGTGCTCTACCGGCTGAGCTATGAGCCCAATCAGACCATCAGGCACCTTTACAGCAGGCACTTTCTTCTTCCGTTCGCATCCCAGCCCGGTTTATAGCTGGGCTAGTTGGATTCGAACCAACGAATGCAGGGATCAAAACCCTGTGCCTTACCGCTTGGCGATAGCCCAAAAACGGTCCAAGGGTGGGTAATGGGACTCGAACCCACGACCTTCAGAGCCACAATCTGACGCGCTAACCAACTGTGCTACACCCACCATAATATGAAGCATCCAAAGATGCAAAAAGTGTGCCTGGGGGGATTCGAACCCACGACCCACGGCTTAGAAGGCCGTTGCTCTATCCAGCTGAGCTACAGACACACAGAGCGGGTGATGGGAATCGAACCCACGTATCTAGCTTGGAAGGCTAGTGTTCTACCATTGAACTACACCCGCACAATAGACGGATCGGGGTGACAGGATTTGAACCTGCGGCCTCTTGATCCCAAATCAAGCGCTCTAGCCAAGCTGAGCCACACCCCGTAAACCCAAAATCCTGCGCATCACATCCGACATCGTTTCTGTGAAACGCAAGATGTATTATATTATACGTCCGTCCCCGATGTCAACCCAATTCTTTGAGTGCAAACGATAAATTTTTCCCGTCCGCCAGGATCACGGCATACGAGGGCCGGTGGTCCATCTGTCTGGGATAGGAGAGGCTTCCCGGATTCAGAACCGTGAGGCCGCCGTCATTTTCATCCAGGACCGGGCGGTGCGTATGTCCGTACATGACTATGCCGCAGCCCCGCGCCCTGGCCTCATCCCGCAGGATCTCATCGCCCACGGACACGCCGTAGTCATGCCCGTGTGTCAGAAACACCTTGTGACCGGCCAGCCATATCTCCTCTTCCCGGGGAAGCGCAGAGAAGAAGTCGTTGTTTCCTTTCACCATCTCCACCGGGCAGCCGGCCAGACTCCGGATCTCCTCCTCGTCACCCTCGATGTCGCCGAGATGGATCAGCAGATCGACAGGCTTTTCCGCCGCCAGGGCCCGCTTGAGACTCTCCAGTTTCCTGTGCGTATCGCTTACTACGAGTATCTTTTTCAAGTTTTCATCCTCTCAGACGCAGAGAAGCCTGAGTTCCCTCACCAGTTCCCGCAGAGCCTTCCCGCGGTGGCTGATCCGGTTTTTCTCGTCTTCCGTGAGCTGCGCCGAAGTTTTGCCGAACTCCGGCAGATACAGGATCGGATCATACCCGAAGCCGTTGCTGCCCTCAATCCGGTCCGCAATCACGCCTTCCATCGTCCCGCGGGTCGTGATCTCCCGGCCGTCCGGCAGAATTGCCGCCATCGCGCACACAAAGCGCGCGGAGCGGTCCGCTCCCCTGACATTCTTCATCTTCTCCAGAATCGCCGCGTTCTTGATGTCGTAGCTTGTGTCATGCCCCATGAAACGCGCGGAGTACACACCCGGCTCGCCGTTCATCCAGTCGATCTCCAGGCCCGAGTCATCGGCAATTGTCAGCTCGTGTGTCACGTTGTACACCGCCCGTGCCTTGATCAGGGCATTCTGCTGAAACGTGGTGCCATTCTCCTCGATGTCCATGTCAATTCCCGCTTCCTTCATCGAGAGGACTTCAACATCCGGGTCCGCCAGCATGTCCTTGACTTCCCGGATCTTCCCCTGATTATTGGATGCAAAAATGATTTTTTTCATAGTCTTCACTTTATCACTTTCTGTACTTTATTTGTGTACTGGCTTAGGCCCTTCGAAAGAATAAAAGTAAGTGCGGATCATGCCGTTATAGACTTTCCGGTTTTTCGTCGCCTTCCGTCCGAACGCCTTCTCGATGTCCGCATATGGTGTGATCACATAGCAAGACCAGCTGTCAAGAGCCGCGAACCGGCTTCCCAGCGTGCGGTACAGTCCGGCCAGTTCATCTTCACTTCCCATGCGCTCACCATAGGGCGGATTCGTTATGATGAAACCATACTTCTTCGCGTGATGCAGCTCCGCCACATCCCGCTGCTGGAAGTGTATGAACGAATCCACGCCGGCCCGCGCCGCATTGGCTCTCGCATATCGCAGCACATCGGCATCGATGTCGTACCCCTGAAGGTCGCCCATGTCCGACAGATCCTCCAGATCCTCCGCCTCTTCCACCGCATCGGTGAAGCAGTTCTTCGGTATCAGCCCTGTCCACTTTTCAGCCGTAAAATCCCGCGTGAGCCCCGGCGCGCGGTTTGCCGCCATGAGGGCCGCCTCGATGAGAAATGTCCCACTCCCGCAGAACGGATCGACGAGAATCCGTCCGCGCTTAAAGCGCGTCAGCCCGATCAGAGCCGCCGCAAGTGTCTCGGAAATCGGCGCGCCGCCGGCCTCTGTGCGGTATCCCCGCTTGTGAAGCGACGGCCCGCTCGTATCAAGGCAGATGGCGAATTCATCTTTGCGCCCCCGCACGCGGATCGGATACTCCTCCCCGTCCTCCGGGAACCAGGCGGTGTGATACTTCTCCTTCAGCCGTTCGACGATGGCCTTTTTGACAATCGACTGGATATCCGAAGGAGAATACAGCTGGCAGTTCACGGCACTTGCCTTGGTGACCCAGAATTTTCCGTGAAGCGGAATAAACGCCTCCCAGGGAAGCGCCTTGACGTTCTCAAATAATTCGTCGTAGGTGCGCGCATTCACCCGCCCCACCTCCAGAAGCAGCCGCTCCGCCGTGCGCAGCCAGATGTTGGCGCGCGCCACCGCTTCGGCGTCTCCGGTGAAGCTGACTTCACCGTCCCGCACCTGTGTGATGTCGTAGCCAAGATCATATATTTCCCGCTTCAGAACCGATTCCAGTCCGAAGTGACAGGGTGCCGTCAGTGTCCAGGTCTCCATCGCCGCTCCTTTTCAACGGATAAAAAAAGCCGTATCCGACTACTCGGATACGGCCTCAAGTGATGTACGTGGCAAGATTCGAACTCGTGACCTTCTGATCCGTAGTCAGACGCTCTATCCAGCTGAGCTACACGTACATGATTCATCTGGGATTGCTCCCACGTGCAGAGTAAATAATATCACTTCCATCCCGCGACTGTCAAGCACATTTTTGCATGGGAGGCGCAATCAAGAGAGCGCCCCATCATAAACAGAGCCTGCCCGCATATGGCGGGCAGGCACTTATCTGGCTTAAATCAGCCGGCTCATTTGCCGAAGACTGACTCGTAATCCTTCTTGAAACGGGCGATGCCGATGTCGGTGAGCGGATGCTTCGTCATCTGCATCAGAACCTTGTACGGTACCGTCGCGATGTCGGCTCCGGTCTTCGCGCACTCCACAATGTGCATCGGATGGCGGATGGATGCGCAGATCACCTGCGTCGTGATATCCGGATACATCTCGAAGATCTGCATGATGTCCTCGATCAGCGTGATGCCGTCGGTAGAGATGTCATCGAGTCTTCCCAGGAACGGGGATACATATGTGGCGCCGGCTCTGGCCGCCAGCAGTGCCTGCGACGCAGAGAACACAAGCGTCACATTGGTGTGAATGCCTTCCGCCGTGAGAACCTTGACAGCCTTCAGGCCTTCCGTGGTCATCGGGATCTTCACGACCATGTTCTTGTGGATCTTTGCGATCTCGCGCCCTTCTGCGATCATGCCCTCGGCGGTCGTGGTGCTCGCCTTGACCTCACCCGAAATCGGCCCGTCCACGATGTCGGTGATCTCCTTCAGCGTCTTCATGTAATCCTTGCCCTCTTTGGCAATGAGGGATGGATTGGTGGTTACGCCGGAGATAATTCCCATGTCCCAGGCTTCTCTGATCTCGTCTACATTGGCTGTGTCGATGAAAAACTGCATATCAAACTCCTTTATTTTGCCAGTTCCTGAACCGTCTTAATCTGCTCCGGTGTCAGTTCGCGGACATCGCTGTTATCGTTGCCGGTGGACACATCCTCAATGAGGAACATCTTCGTATCCTTCACGGTAATTGTATTGTGCCACAGAGACTGCGGTATCACATACAGTTTACCCTTTTCCATCTTTACAGCGTGGAACTCAAGATCCTTTCCTTTTTCCTCCGCGTAGATCAGGGTGCACTTTCCCTCAACCAGCACAAACAGTTCATCCGTCTTATTGTGGCGCTCGATATTTGTAATGCCGGTAATATCATTCGCCGGCTTCCAGTTCTTGATTCCGACCGTCCACTTCTCATTTTCATACACACGCTGCATTCCAGCGCCTGTAAATTCGTAATCCAGAATCTTCATCTCTCATTCTCCTAATTGACAGTTCACAGAAGTTTCTTCGCTTCTTCTACCACATGCTCTGATGTCAGGCCATATTCTCTGAACAGGTCTTCCGGTTTGCCGGACTTGCCAAATTTATCGTTAATGCCGACTCTCGTAAACTTTGCGCCAGCCTTTCCGGCAAGTACTTCTGCAACTGCCGAGCCGAGTCCGCCGATAACGGAGTGCTCCTCGAATGTAAGGATCGCTTTGCACTTCTGATTATACTTGAGGATCGTATCAGCATCGATCGGCTTGATTGTATGCATGTTCACAACAGCAGTGGATATGCCCTGTTCTTCCAGTACTTTTGCTGCTTCCAGCGCCGGCTTGACCATCAGACCGCATGTGATGATGCAGACATCATTGCCATCCTTAAGCACATTGGCTTTGCCCGGGATAAACGGATCATCTGCGTTTGTAATATCATCCACAACCGGTCTTGCCACACGAATATAAACCGGCCCGTCAATGTCTATTGCTGCCTTGACCGCTTTCTTCGTCTCAGTCGGATCACACGGAACCAGAACGGTCATATTCGGCATCTCGCGCATCAGTGCGATATCTTCAATCGACTGATGGCTGCCGCCATCCTCTCCTACGGAAAGACCAGAATGAGAAAATGCAAATTTGACATTCAGATTGATATACGCAACTGAATTGCGGATCTCTTCATAAGCCCTGCCTGATCCAAACAGCGCAAATGTGCTGACAAATGGGATATATCCCGTATGAGCAAATCCGGCCGCCACATCGACCATGTTGCCTTCCGCAATGCCCATGTCAAAGAATCTGTCCGGGAATTTATCACGGAAGAATCTGGTCTGTGTTGCATTAGCGAGGTCCGCGTCCAGAACAACAATTTTTTTGTTAACATCGCCCAGCTCTGCAAGGGCTTCACCATAGGCTACTCTTAATGACTTTCCCATTATCTCAAACCTCCTGCTCAGCCAGAGCTTTCTCGAATTGTTCTTTATTCATTGGGCTGCCATGCCACTGATACTGATCTTCCATGAACGACACGCCTTTGCCTTTAATGGTATGGCAATTGATAAAGAGTGGCTTTCCATCATGCGGGGTGCGCAGCGCCGCATCAATTTCCTGAATGTTATGACCATCAACATCAACGGTTTCAAAGCCAAATGCTCTGAACTTCGCATTGATATCGCCAAGGCTCATAACCTGATCATTGGATCCGTCAATCTGAAGATGATTGTAATCCAGCATGAATGTGAGATTATCCAGCTTATAATGTGCTGCTGCCATTGCAGCCTCCCATACAAGCCCTTCCTGGCATTCTCCGTCTCCCAGGACCGTATAAACCTTATAAGTCTTCTTGGAAAGTTTAGCCGCCATTGCGAGGCCAACCGAAATAGATGCACCCTGTCCGAGTGATCCGGTATTCACATCGACGCCCGGCGTTTTTCTGCAGTCCGGATGTCCCTGAAGATAGCTGTGAATCTGGCGGAGGGAAAGGAGATCTTCGCGCGGAAAATATCCGAGGTCCGCAAGAATCGCATAAAGTGTCGGGCAGGCATGGCCCTTGCTCAGAACGAAGCGGTCACGATCTGGATCCATTGGATTTTTCGGATCAATTTTCATGGTATCGTAATAGAGTGCCATCAGCATCTCCACGCAGGAAAGCGACCCGCCCGGGTGTCCTGACTGGCATGCATACAGCATCTTTAAAATGTCAGCGCGAATTTGTTTCGCTTTCTTTTCGTAATCCATTGTTGTCCTCCTCTTTATCATTGCGCAGCTCTTTTCAGCAGACGCCAATTTCAATGAATTCATAATCAATTTCAGCCATCAGCCCTTGACAGCTCCGGCTGTGAGTCCCTCTACAAGCCTCTTCTGTGCGAAGAAGAACATGATACATACCGGGATGATCGTCAGGATTCCGCCAGCCGTGAGCAGATCCCACTGTACTCCGAGTTGTCCGATAAGACTCTTCAGAGCAACCGGTATCGTTCTGGTTGCTGTGTTTGTAAACATCATGGCAAATGTGTACTCGTTCCAGGACTGCATGAATATGTACACGCCCGTCGCAACGATTGACGGATTCAGCAGCGGCAGGATAATCTTGATAAACGCCTTGCCGCGGGTACAGCCATCAACTTGAGCAGCTTCTTCCAGCGACATCGGCAGGTCATTGATAAATCCAAGTAACAGCCACACTGAGAACGGAATCGTAAACGTCGTATAGGCAAGAATCAGAGATCCAGGCGTGAACAGAAGATGCAGTTTTCTCATAATGGTATAGAGCGGGATGAGAAGGAGCACCGTCGGGAACATATTGTTGCAGAGGAATATGCTCATCAGCGCTTTTCTGCCCGGAAAATCATATCTTGAAAACGCATACGCTGCCATCGTTGAAACGCAGAGGGTAACCAGTGTTGTTGAGACTGCCACAATGAGGCTGTTTCCCATTGCCGACAGAAAGTTCACTGTTGTTGTAAAAAGATTCTTGTAAGCCTCGAACGTCGGATGAACTGTGAAATATGTGACAGTATCGCCATACAATTCATTTTCCGGTTTGATGGATGTCAGAAACGTCCAGTAGAACGGAAACAGAATGAACACGAGCATTACAATCAGGAGAATGAGCCGCAGGACTTTTGTGCCAGGCTTTTCATATTTCATGACTTCTCCTCCTTAAAGTTCATTCTCAGATACGGGATTACTACAACCAGCAGCATGAGCGCAAGGCAGATCGCCATCGCCGATGCATATCCGAGATTCAATGCATTTGCCTTGTTATAAATATAAACACTTAACGTCTGTGTCGAATAAGCCGGTCCGCCCTCTGTCATGTTGAAAATGACATCGACAGAGTTCGCAACCCAGATAATTCTCAGGAGTCCTGTGACATAGATCGTATTTTTGATCGAAGGGATCGTAATATAGAACAGTTCCTGAGCCTTTGTTGCCCCGTCAATCTCTGCCGCTTCATAAAGGTCCCTTGAGACCCCCTGCAGAGCAGCGAGAATCATCAGTGCAAAAAACGGAATTCCCTGCCAGATAATTGTCACAATTACCCCGGGAAACGCTGTCGATTTTTGGGACAGGAACGGGATTGCCGTATCAATAATATGCAGTTTTAGCAGAATATCGTTCAGAACACCGAAATTGCCATCATAGATCCACCGCCACATAAGGCCGATGAGAACACCCGGCGTGACCCACGGGATCATACTGACAGCACGGATTGCTCCTCTGCCTCTGAACTGCCGGTTCAGCAGCAGAGCCAAAACGAAACCAAGAATAAACTGAAATCCCACACCCAGAACAACCCAGATGACTGTGCGAAGTACTGCATTCAGGAACTGAGTGTCCGTGAATGCCTCGATATAGTTTCCAAGCCCTATAAATTTGATTGCATTCGGCCTTCTCAGATCATAGCTCTGAAAGCTCATGAGAATAGCCTGGATAACAGGAATAAATACTACGCAGACAATAATGATTGTAGCCGGCGCCACCAGAAGATATGGCGCGATAGAACGCTTTTTTGTTTTCATGGAACAGCCTCCTCAAAATCACTGTGAGGAGCCAGACGGCCCCTCACAGCCGTGAAACATCACTTGAGATTACTTGCCATAGAGGCCTTCCTGCAAAGTCTTCATGCAGTCTTCCGTGCTGATTTCTCCTGTCAGAGCCTGTGCGACAGTGTTCGGCCAAGTTGTGCTGATCCACTCCGTTGTTGTATCAAGGATCGGGAGAATACCGGCATAGCTCTCGCCTTCAAGAGAAGCTTTCATGAAGCGGTTATTCTGGAAGAAGTCGCCCTGTGAAACCGTCTTGGATACCGGAACATTCCCGGTGCCTTCGCACCACATCTTCTGCCCCTCGCCAGTCGCGAGATAGGAAACCCACTCAAACGCCGCTTCCGGATGTTTGCAGGACTTGAAGATTACCGTTTCTGTATCGCCCATCGACGTCCACTGGCCCTTTCCGGCCGGGAACGCAAATGCCGATACATCATCACCAAACGTAGCTTCCATGTCCTTAGAAGATCCTGTGTGGTGAATTGTCATGGCAGTAAGGCCAGACTTGAAATTGGCAATGATTTCATTAAATCCATCCGATGTAGCGGTTGGCGGAACATACCCATTTTTATACAGATCGATGAAGTCCTGCATTCCCTGAACCGAACCAGCCGATGTCAGATCGTCAAAAGATCCGCCCTCACCGTAGATGAAGGAGCCCCAGGGTTCCTGGCCGCCCTTTGCGCCGCGCATGCCAAATCCGTAAACATCGGTCTTCCCGTCGCCATCTGTGTCCATCGTGCACTTCTTGATATCGTCAAGGAATTCCTGATATGTAGTCGGCGTGTGATCAATGCCTGCCTTTTCAAAGATTGAAGGTCTGTAGTACACGTACAGGACCTGAATATTCCACGGCATCACATAGATCTTGGAATTGTCACCGCCCGCCTGCTTCATGACATTATAAATGTTATCTTCGATATCACCCTTCTTATCCCACTTGTCAATATACGGAGTCAGATCCAGAAGGAGATCGTTGTTTACATACAGCGGCGTAGAGGTGAGTTTCCATGTCGATACATCAACATCGCTGCCACCCATCTTTGCATTAAAGAGGTTCTCCGAATATGCACCGCCATCCCACGGCTGCTCTTCGCCAACGACAGTGATATTCTTGCCATTCGTTTCATTGAACTTTTTGATGATGTCCTGCATCAGCTGCGAATAATCGGTATTATCAGCCCAGTACTGGAACTTGATTGTAACCGGTTCCGCCGATCCGGATGCCGCCTTCGTTGTTGCAGCGCCCGCTGCAGCTTTCGTCGTTGCCGCGGCTGTCGAAGCGCCTTTCGTTGTTGTTCCTCCTGCTGTCGTCGTGCCGGACGCTGCGCCTCCGCAGCCCGCAAGCAGCCCTGCGGCCATCGTAGAAGCCGCAAGAATCGATGCAGCTTTTCGTGTGACAGGATGTTTCTTCATAAATTTCCCTCCTTGATATCTATATCCTGTTTGGTTTCCCAAATATGACGTTCTGTTAAAAACTTTGCCTTCATGTAATCGTTTGCAGCAATAGCCTCATATATTTCTCTGTGCCGCTTCTTGGCTCTCTGGAAACTTTCAAGATCTTCTGCTGTCTTGCTATGGCCCCGCCGTATTGATTCGACAATGATTGGCAGGACTCTGATCAGCACATCGTTATGGGTACATCTCGCAACACAAGTGTGAAACTTAACATCCATCTCCTCGGTTTGTTCCGTGTTGACCGCCATTTTTTCCATTTCTTCGACAGTATTGCGAAGTTCTTCCAAGTCCTGTGCAGACGCCCGATGCGTCGCCAGTTCAGCGATTCCAGGCTCGATCAGAACACGGGTCTCAAGAAGATTGTTGAGAAGATTCTTCTGATTTGTAAAATGCAGTCCAAGGGGATCTTCTCCGATCCCGGTCTCATGGCTCACATATGTTCCACTTCCGCGTCTTTGTGTGATTACATTCTCTGCTTTTAAAACCTTTAGCGCTTCCCGAAGAGTGGATCTTGAAACGCCAAAGCGCTGCATCATTTCCTTTTCTGTCGGAAGCTTGTCGCCCGGTTCCATATGTCCTTTCACGATCATCTCTTTAATCTTCTGAGAAGTCGTCATATGCAGGCTGTCTTCCGTATTCGGCAGTAAAAGAGATGCCATGTGCGCCTCCCTGCTATAGCCCTCGCAACACGTGTCAAATTTGTTAGCTTTATAATAGTACTTTGTCTGACTAATGTAAATAGGAAATTTGTGCATATTATCATTTTTCAAGTATGTTTATGCATGATTTTTATATCTAATTTGTAATTAATTAAGTAAATAGCCATATGCGCAGCGCTTGGATTTAATGATTTGTATGATTATTTTGAAATATTTGTATGTAAACTATAGAAATTATCAAATAAAAAACTGGCCGTTCCAGAGCCAGTTTATAAAAATATGCGGTTGAAAACAGAGCCGGGATTCCGCTTATGTAAATTCTCGAATCCCTCATATTGATTTCAATCAGATACGATCACCGGACAAGCCAGCTATACTCTTTACGGCAATCGAGGATATAATCCACATAAACCGTATCATCACGGACTTGATAAAGAATAAGGTACCACTTTGCAACGAACATCTTATGATATTTATCAGCCGGTATATACGCCTCTTCAAAAAACGGGAAGCGCTGTGGCATGCGTTCTAAAGAACGCATCGCGTTCACAATCTCTTTCTTCTTGGCTCTGGCAGCCTCTTTATTAACCTGTGCCATAAAACGGATATGTGTTCCGAGCATCCGCTTTGCTCTGTCGGAAACAATGACAGTATATTTTTTATCCGACATTGGCTATGCCTCTGTGATCGCATCGTCAAGATACGTGTCAAGCTCATCAAGTGTGCATCCGTTTCTTCCTGCCAGTCTGTCTTCTTCAACAGCAAGCAGTTCTTCTCTCAGCTTCAGCATTTTTTCCCGACGATTGTAGGTTTCAATATCCATAACAACCAAATCACCCTCGCCGTTCTTTGTAAGGAATACCGGCTCTGCCGTTTTGCGGCACATATCTGCAATCTCATTGTAGTTCTGGCGGATTGCCGCTGATGGACGAATATTCAAACTTGCACCTCCTTGAAATCATTGTTGTAGTAAAATTCTAACCATATTATGCTCATATGTTACAATAATGTCAACAGGAATGCCATATCGAATTGGCTCATATACGTACTCACTCGCTCTGCCGGAAGCCTTGCAAGCAATTGTACAGTGACCGTATTAAAAGCTTTGGGTAATCTGGTTGGCATTTAATTTCATCGTATTAAACTGTTACCATATTAAATTCACGCAAAGAGGCGTGATTATAGCACTGCAAAATGTCCGTGAATGAGGGCACGGGCTTTGAAGCCGGATCAGCAGCTGGGGAAACTGCCTTTTTTTGCTGTCCACGGCTTGAAGAAAAGTGCAGGAGGAGGAAGTCATGGAGCAAAAGGATGATCTGGATCTGATCCTGGATCATGCGAAGCAGCGGGCTGAAGCTATCTGCGAAATGAATCAGCAGATCTGGTCTTTTGCCGAGCCGGGCTACCGGGAATTCAAGAGCAGCAAAGCTCTGGAAGATGCCCTGGAGAAGGAAGGCTTTACGCTGGAGCGGGGCATCAGCGGCATGCAGACGGCATTTCGCGCAACGTATGGCAGCGGAAGGCCTGTCATCGGCATCACCGGTGAGTATGATGCGCTCCCGGGACTGAGTCAGAAAAAAGGAGCCGCCGTAAAAGAGCCGGCAGACGGAAATGCTTTCGGGCACGGCTGCGGTCACTGTGCTCTTGGTGCGGGTGCGTTTGGTGCTGCGCTGCTGGTCAGAGACTGGCTTGCGGAATCCGGTACATCCGGGACAATCATTTTATTTGGAACTCCGGCGGAAGAGACCGGATACGGGAAAGTTTTTCTTGCGAGACAGCATGTGTTTGACAAACTGGACATGCTGTTCACCTGGCACCCTGCCGACCGCAACTCAGCGATGGCAGGACGCTTGGTCGGCAATCTCTGTGCCCGGTTTGATTTTGAAGGGATCAGCTCTCACGCCGCGCTGTCCCCAGAACTGGGGCGCAGTGCTCTTGACGCCTGTGAACTGATGAACAGCGGCGTCAACTATCTCCGGGAGCACATCATCTCTCAGGCGAGAGTCCACTACGCATATCTTGACGCCGGCGGAAAAGCGCCGAATGTAGTGCAGTCGCACGCCTCCCTTCTGTATTTTGTCAGGGCGCCGAAGACCGCCCAGTGTCGGGAGATTTTAAACCGTGTTAATGACTGTGCAAAAGGAGCGGCCTTGATGACCGGCACCAGAGTGCACATGAAAATTGTAGGCGGTCTGTCAGATCTTATTCCAAACGAAACTGCACAGCAGATTCTCTCCGATGCGTTTCTGAAAACCGGGGCGGCAGACTACGATGAGGAAGACTATGCGGTTGCCCGGGAATTCCTCGCTATTCTGCCGGAGGAAAAGCGAAAGGAGATTGTAAAGCAGGGAGCTGCCGCCAATCATGTGTCCGCGGAAAGATTTGAAAAAGAACCGCTTCTCAAAGCTATAACGCCTTTTGACAGGCGGGCAATGAATGTCTCCGTTCCGGTTTCCACCGATGTCGGTGACGTCAGCTATATTGTCCCGCAGGCGCAGCTGACCGCTGCCACATGCATACCGGGTACTGCCATGCACACCTGGCAGCATACGGCGATGGTCGGAACCGGGATCGGAGGCAAGGCCGCCGTTGCGGCCGCAAGGGCCATCGCATACGCGTGCACAGTCGTTTATCGGAATCCCGCTGTGTGCGACAAGGCAAAGCAGGAGCTTCTGGCCGAGACCGGAGGCATCTATCAGTGCCCGATTCCGGACGATGTTACACCGGATGATGTAGTGACTGACTGAACAATCCCAGGAGAATAATCACATGACATATTTTGGCATTTTCAACAGCCTGCTGCTTTTTATTATGGTTATAGCAGCCATCGTTTTTATCTTTCTGTATTCGCTTATCACCTATATCACTGCCTACCGCCACGCGCTGGAGCTGGGGTACAAAAAAGAAAAACTGCAGGAAATCACGAAGAGCGCTCTCGTTTTCACCGTTGTACCGTCCATTGCCATCGTCATCGGTCTGATCACGCTCTCCGCCGTGATCGGGATCCCGTGGTCCTGGTTCCGTCTCTCGGTTGTAGGGTCGGTGACCTATGAATTAATGGCAGCTGACATGACCGCGACTGGCGCCGGTTATGAGTCGATTGCCGCGCTCGCCCAGACAGGCGATCCGAAGCTGGTGGCAACAATTATGTTTGTCATGAGTTTCTGCATCGTCTGCGGAATTCTGGCGACTCTGTTCTTCAACAAAGGCTTCAACGGAGCCATCTCAAAGATGAACAATGCCGGCCCTGTCGGCGCACTGATTGTGTCTTCTCTGCTGCTTGCGCTCACGGTGAACATTCCGCTGCAGGTCGCAAAAGGTCCCGTGTACATTGCAACCATGATCACCTCTGCTCTCATCTCGCTTCTCTGCCGCGTACTGGCAAAGAAGACAGGTCAGAAGTGGCTGAGCAGTTTCGAGATGGCCCTGTGTCTGATTCTAGGCATGGCGTCCTCTCTCGTGTGGGTACAGGTGTTCGGCGCATAAACGCCTGGATCAATGACAAATGAGGGAAAACACTATGAAAAATACATATAAAGACAAAATTCACCGCATTGGCCGGATCGGGATCGTAATCGGCCTTCTGTTCATGTTTGGAATGCCTGCTGTCATCGGTCTGGTCTACGACCAGATGCCGACAATAGGCGACATCATGCGAATCGGAGGTGGACTGTTTGCCGTCTTTGCGCCGATAGCCATCGTGGAGTTTTTAAGTTACACTCCGATCCTGGGATCCGCAGGCTACATTGCCTTCCTGACTGGTAATGTTCTGAATCTCAAGCTTCCCTGCGCCATCAGCGCCATGGAGCAGGCTGATGCTCAGCAGGGCACGGAAGAAGGTGACACCATCAGCGCAATGTCGGTCGCTGCCTCCTCCATGATGACAACCGTCATTATCGCGCTGGGTGTCATCCTGCTGGTGCCGCTGCAGCCGATTCTGACCCTTCCGGCCGTCAAAACAGCAACGAACTACATGCTGCCTGCCATGTTCGGTGCCCTGTTCCTCGGCATGTTTGTCGGCGGCGGCAGAGCCGGCCGTTACAAAGTAAAAGGCAAGAACTGGATCATCGTCCCGGCGATCGTGGTCATCTCCGTGATTCACTTCTCCGGTGCATTCGATTTCTCCCGCAGCACAGGCCTCGCGATCTTTCTGGGCATCCTGATCATCTGTATCACAGCTCCCGTTTTCCTGAAGCTCGGCATCATTAAGATGACGCCGGCTGATGAAGGGACAAAAGCGGAGAAATCCTGATCCTGTTTCTCGAATATGCAGCACGAAGCCGCCTCCGGTCCTCCAAGAGGCGGCTTTTTATAGTGGACTGCGCCCCGCCTGTGCTGATGCGTTGAGGCGGGGAATCTCCTGCCCACGGCTTGTTAATAAGTCAAATATTACTCCTCCACGGGTATCTGGTTCAGCTCCGCGTTCAGCGCTTTCTGATCAATACCGGAAGAATCCCGGCTGAGGATGCTCTGCAGAGAAAGGCCGAGCGGGATCACATCCCGTGTCGTCATAAGCCGGAAGAGGTCCGGCGCAAAACGCGCGATTACAGCCCGACTTCTGGCGTCACCCAGCAGGTCATTTGCCGTGTCTTTTATGGAGTAAAACCCTTCCCGGATAATGTCGTCATCTGAGAGAAACCAGTTCCGGACCGTCTTACCCGCACCGCTGTCCGGCAGTGTGTAGCTTTCATCCGGTGTGTCCGTCCGGATGAACACGCAGACATCCCGCAGGGCTCCGGATACCGCCTCGATGCGGTTTTCTCCCATGCGAAGCAGGACATCTTCAAAGACCACCGTGCCGTTCCCGTCATTCACAGCTTCTCCGGCAGCGGTGCCATTTACCATGAGGGTAACCGTTTTCTGATTGGTGTACAGTCTGACGGCAATCGAAGGCTCTGTGCGGCGGACGAAACGCCTTGAGCAGATGTGGACAAATGGCTCATCCGACCACTGCGCCTTGTAATAATAGAAAGCGTCCTTGCGGATTTTCCGGTCAAACGTGACAAGTCCCTTCTGATTGCGATTCAATGTGCCGCCTTCCCGGCGCATCGGACTCGCGAAATCAAACATGTTCCAGACGAAGCTTCCCCAGAGATACGATTTACTTTTCAAGATCGGGTACACCGTCTCGTGAAACAGCGCCTGATATTCCTCGGAATAGTCCCGGACCTTCGGGTCCGCCGCATGAAGCTTCGGGTTTGCATCCACGCCGTACTCACTGATGCCAAGCGGCAGATTTGGCCGTTTCTCGTGCAGCCTGTCAAGGAAAGTGTCATAATCCTGCATCTTCCCGTAATACCAGCCGAAATAAATGTTGTAGCCGATCATGTCGGTGACGTCATTCAGACCGCTGCTTGCCTTCACCGTGTACAGATTGGCCCCGGTGACAAGTCTCTCCGGGTCCAGGCGCTTTGCCTCTGCCTTCAGCTGTCTCAGGGCATCATGCATGTACGGTGCGTCGTTAAACATTCCGATCTCATTCTGAATGCCCCAGCAGAAAACGGACGGATGATGCATATTCTGCAGAATCAGCTCCGCCAGCTGCTGCTTCGCATTTTCAAGAACTGCATCCGAGTGCGGCAGCTTTAACATCGGAATCTCCGCCCAGACAACGTACCCTTTGCTGTCGGCCAGATCGTAAGCGTGCTGCGGGTGCTGGTAATGGGACAGACGGAGTGCATTGGCCCCGATTTCACCGATCAGCGTAAAATCCCTGTCAATGTCCTGTTCCCGCTTCGCGTTAAAGACTCCGTCCAGGTCATGATGACAGGCGACGCCGTTTATCCGGAGAGGTTGTCCATTCAGGAAGAATCCGTGTTCCGGGCTCAGGGAAACAGAGCGGAAACCTATGTGCTCTTCCATGCAGTCGGCCACCTGTCCCCCGGAGAGCAGCTCCGCCCGCAGGGTGTAGAGATACGGATCGTTCTTTCCATTCCACAGATGCGGACTGCTGATTTCCAGAATTTTCTCTTCTTCCGGGCCGCCCGTCACCTGTGCCTGTACTTCTCCGGAACCGTTTAGCAGAGTATAGCGCATAAACGCTGTCTCTTCCTGTCCCGCCTGCACATGCGGCGTCAGAAACACCCTGCCCGTCCCGTTTTCCGCCAGAGATGTGCGGGCCGTGACGCCGTTGGTTCCGTAATACAGGTAGTCAAAATGCGTCTTTCCGGCCACGATGAGATTCACGCCGCGGTACAGCCCGCCGTATACGGCAAAATCACCGGCGAGCGGCGAGATCGCATCATTTACCTCATTGGACACAAAGATCCGCAGCGTAAAGTGTCCCGCCCGAATCATTTTCTCCGGGATTTCGCCGCGGAAGGCACTGTATCCGCCCTTGTGGTCGGCGATAAGCGTTTCGTCCGCAAAAATAAGCGCCTGCTGATCGGCTGCCGGAACATCCACAAAAAGGCATTCCCAGGAAGGGTCGGTACGCACTTCTTTTTCATACAGAGTCAGCCCACGGTACGCATCCTCATCCCGGTACCAGGTGTGCGGCAGGCAGACGGTTTCTGATATCCCGCTTCCGACTCTCTCCTGTATCTCCTGCGGCCACGCAGCCGTGCCATTGGCAGCCTCCCGCAGGGTTTGAATGAAACAGCCCGGCAGTTTTACAAACTGCCAGGCATCATTCATTGCAATCCGGTTCATGATCTCCTCTTTTCGTCAATCGTCATCTTATTTTTATTAACACCCAGAGAATACCATTCTTCGGCAGCCATCATATAGAAATATAAAAGCTGAAATAGTATTATATGTAAGTTTTCCATCATTTTTTCAGGTCATTCTGACCGGATTTCTTAAGAGAAAAGAAACGAAATCTCATACCGCAGACGGTCGTCACACAAAAGGCAGCTATATGGATTCCTTTAACAAATCCTTCTGATCCGCAATGAATTTTTCTATACTTTGAATATGATTCTCCGTATGATGCAGACAATAAACCGATCGATGTCAATCGATCCGCTGGTCTGAAAGGAGATCCAGGAAATATGAAAAAAGGTAGTTCTGAAAGTCAGAAAGTATCCGCTCTGGAACAGTTCGGATATTTCTGCGGGGACTTCGGGGGAAGTCTCGTCAACCTGTATGTGAGTGCATTTTTCCTCACATTTTGCACGTACGTTCTGGGCATCGACCCGAAATGGATGGCCGGACTGATCCTGGTGGCCAAGATATGGGATGCCATCAACGATCCGCTGATCGGCTCACTTCCCGATCATTTCCACATCGGAAAAACAGACGACAAGTTCAAGCCGTGGGTAAAGCTGTTCGTAGTGCCGCTCGCCGTATCCGGGCTGCTGTGCTTCACGGATGTCTCTTCGTTTCCTTCCCTTCTTAAGCACACCTGGGTTGCCGTTTCCTATATTCTTTACGGAATGGCGTACACGGGAACTTCCATGCCGTATGGCGCCATGGCAAGTGTCATCACGACCGATCCTGTGGAAAGAACCAAGCTCTCCCGTGCGAGATCCTTCGGCGGCTTGGGCGTAGGCATTCTGTTTCTTCCGCTTGTCTCCCTGGCGATCTGGGATGCCAATAACAATCCGAATGCCGGCGGATATTTTCTGATGGCTGTCATCGCCGGAATCGGAACAGTTATCTTCTACACGATGCTGATCATCTTTTCAAAAGAACGGGTGAGACAACCGCTCAAGTACTCCGCCAAGGCAGATGGAACAAAGGCGAAATTCAGCTTTTTCAAAGTCGTCAAAGAAGCATTTACAAACCGCCCGCTCGTGGGCGTCATGATCGCTTCGATTGGAAGCATGTTCTATACCTCCCAGAGTGTAAGCAGCTATCTGTTCCGGGAATACTACCATCAGCCGAAGGCCATGGCCGCCAGCTCGTATATCAGCCTTCCGATGATGTTCCTTGCTTTCTGGCTGGTTCCACGCCTGTCCCAGAAGATCGGAAAGCGCTCCCTGATCCTCATCGGCTCTGTAATGAATCTGATCGGATATGGCCTTCTGCTTGCTTTTCCAATTGCAAATCCGTACGTGTTCATGTTTGCAAATACCGTTGCAAATTTTGGCGGCACGATTTTCATCATGCTTGTCTGGGCGCTGGTGACGGATGCCATCGACTATCAGGAATACAAGAACGGTGAGCGGTCGGACGGCACACTCTACTCCGTGTATACCTTCTCCCGCAAGATCGGATCCGCTATCGTCAGCTCTATCACGTCATGGGCGATCGGCGCCATCGGCTTCGTCAAAGGCGCATCCGTTCAGCCGGACTCCTTCGGCCCCAATGTCCGGATCCTGATGCTGGTTCTTCCGATGATCGGCGCACTGATCATACTCGTGGGAATCGGTCTCATCTACAATCTGAATCAGAAAAAGGCTCAGGAAGTTCACGACGAACTGGAATCCCGCCGGAAAGCCGCGCAGGCAGACAGTGCAGCAAATGCCGGAGCGGACAAAGTATGAAGACGATTGAAAAAGAAACCGGGTGCGGAAAAATTCTCGGACTGATCAGCGATGCAGGTGTCGCGGAATACCGGGGCATCCGGTACGCCACTGCAGAGCGCTGGAAATATCCGAAGCCGGTGGAGACTTGGGACGGCGTGTATGATGCCACGGCTTTCGGCGCTGCCTGCACACAGATGCGCACCTTTGACCGGGAGGCAGACAAGGATCCGGAACCGTTCTATTACCGGGAATTTCGGAAAAATATGGATTTTGACTACAGCGAAGACTGCCTGTTTCTGAACATCTGGGCTCCGGTCTATGCCAGCCACGCACCGGTCATCCTCTATATTCACGGCGGCGCGTTCATGGGCGGCTGCGGAAATGAGATGCACATGGACGGCACGGAATTTGCAAAGCGCGGCGTGATCTTCGTGAGCATCAATTACCGGCTTGGGGTGTTTGGGTTCCTGTGCAGCCGCGAGCTGGAAGAAGAATCTGGTCATACCGGAAATTACGGCCTATATGATCAAGCTCTAGCGATCCGCTGGGTTCACCGCCACATCGCTTCCTTTGGCGGGGATCCAAAGCGCATTACACTGTTCGGCCAGTCTGCCGGCGCCATGAGCATCCAGCAGCTGGTGCTTTCTCCGTCCGTAAAGCCGCTCATCGCAGGCGCCATCATGAGCAGCGGCGGAGGAGTCGGCCATGAATTCGCTGCCGTGACTCCGGTACAGGACAGTCTGACGTACTGCAGCAAAATCACAAAGCTGCTCGGTGACACACCGCAAGAGTGGCGCCAGAAATCCGCAGAAGAAGTTCTCTCTGCGGTAAAATCCGCCGCTGACCGAAATCTCCTGAACCACCTCTGTCCGCACGTTGACGGGCAGCTGATACCGGAAGACCCTGCAAAGGCTGTCTCGGAAGGGAAAATGGCTGACATCCCGTATCTTCTCAGCACCAATTCAGAGGATATGCTCCCGGAGATTCTGAGCCGGATGGCTGTGGATTTCTGTACGTCGGTCAACGCGCTGCACCGGAAACCGGCTTGGTACTTCCGGTTCTCAAGACAGCTTCCGGGCGATGATTCCGGCGCTTTTCACTCGGCAGAGCTCTGGTATACCATGGGGACCCTCAGCCGCTGCTGGCGTCCGATGACGGAAAATGACTATGCCCTGAGCCATGCGCTGGTGTCTGCGTTCTGCTGCTTTGCGCAAAGCGGCTCACCGGAAAGCACGGCGCTTCCCGCATGGCAGCCTATGGACAGCCCGTCGGGACCTTTCCTGGAATTTGGTGACATCGGCGTTCAGGTACGCCCATAAACGACGTTCATAAGATCCTGTAACTTACACGCAGTACTTTTTTCTGTATTCTCTCGGTGTACATCCGTGGTATGCGCGGAACAGCTTGACAAAATAATTGCTGTCCGGTATGCCGCATTTCCCGGCGACAGCCCGTATGCTTTCTTCTGATGAGGTGAGCATGCGGGCTGCCTGTTTCATCCGGATGTCCCGCAGATACTGTCCGGGTGTTTTCCCGGTTTCCCGGCGGAATTGCGCAATCATATAGCTCTCCGTTACTCCTATCTCATCCGCCAGCTCCCGTTCGCTTTTGTCCTGATCGTATCCGGTTTCCAGCGCATACAGAACTGTCTGCACCAGAGCGGAGTACTTTCCGGATCTCATGCGGGAAACCGCAAGGCAGAGCTCCTGCACCACTCTCTTCTGTTCCTTCCGGATTTCGTCAACCGTTTCCGCGGCTGTAATCCGCCTCGCACTGCCGGAAGTGATCCTGTGAATCAGGGGCGCCGGAACCCCGGCGCGGTAGGCGGCGATTCTGGCCATTGTCCGGCTCACGGCCGCCCCTGCTGCGCACATCTGAAGCCCTCCGGTATTCCAGAGCATCTGCGCATGGGTCTGCGTCTGTTGAAGATACCGCAAGGCGTCCCGGGCATTCCCCCTTCCGACTGCATCCATGTACATCACTTCGATCCAGTAGTGATGTTCCAGTCCTTCACCGGCTATGCGGGCGGCCGTTTCCGGATCCTCCTGCTGTTCCCGGTTTCTGTCCGCATAGGAAACGGCGTGATCCTCCAGCTCGCTCAGTCCCAGCTTCCCGCAGAGTGCGGCAATCAGACGGTTCAGGATTTCCGCAGGAATCACCGGATACTTTCCGAAATAAATCAGGATATCTTCTACGGATATGTTCTGATCCGGATACCGGTGTTTTAAGGCTGTGCAGAATCCCCTGGAAACCGGTTCCGTGAGGAATGGTCCGATCAGAACCGGCATATCTTCGTAATAAAAGAAAACCATATGAAGCCCGAGAGCATCCGTAAAGCGATAGCAGTATGTACGACGGGACTGTTCCAGAATCAGCTGGAGCGCCTGCGGATCAAGCCAGGTCTGCAGCGGATGAAAATAGTGTTCCCGGCTGAAGGCTTCCACCTTCTCCCTGGTATCCGCCAGTGTGAGCTTCAGGGAAAAGATCTCCTCCGTGTAGGAAGCCAGCAGATTGTATTTTTCGATATTTTCCATAAATATATTATACAAGGTCTCTTCATCCGGTACACATGTTTTATTTTGTTGCCATTGCAACGGAACTCCCGGCCAAAGCCGGGTACTATACTCATGGAATCTGACAAGGAGGTCCAATGATCATGAACAAGACAATTGATTTAAACCGCTCTGTATACGAGCTGGTGACAGAATACCCGGAACTTGCAGACATCATGGCAGACCTGGGATTTACCGAAATCAAAAAGCCGGCCATGCTTCACTCGGTCGGAAAGCTGATGACTCTTCCGCGCGGCGCGAAGATGAAGAACATTCCCATGGGAGATGTCATCGCCGCTCTGATGCAGCACGGATTTACGCTTGCCGGCTCCATGCCGGAAAAAGCCGCCGCGGCTGCCGGCTCCGCCGGAGATGATACACCGCAGACGTCTGCTGCCGGCGCACCGGCCGCATCTTCTGAAGCATCGCGCATGGCACTGCTCAAGAGCTATCTGCGTCGGCTCGCCGCCGGGGAGTCTCTGGAGAATGTCCGCGCGGATTTCGTCAGGAATTTCCGGGACGTAGAGGCTTCGGAGATCATGAAGGCTGAGCAGGAACTGATGAAAGAAGGAACGCCGCTGGCAGATGTACAAAAGCTCTGCGACATCCACTCCGCCCTCTTCCACGGCGCGACAAGGGAAGAACAGATCGCCAACGCCGAAGCAGAAGTAGCTGCCTCCATGCGGCGGGCGCAGGAAAAAGGCGCGCAGAAGGATTACAAGAACAAAAATGAACGCGCCGCGATCCTCTCCGCCATTCCCGGTCACCCGCTGAACACGCTGAAAAAGGAAAACAAAGCGCTGGAAGGGCTGATCGCGCAGGCCAGGGAACGGCTTGATGCCAGCGAAGAACTCGGCGGCATCCTGGACAGCATCCGGGAACTCTCCATTCACTACGCCAAAAAAGGAGATCTTCTGTATCCGCTGCTGAAAGTGAATTACGACATCTCCGGCCCTTCAGATGTCATGTGGACCGTCGACGACGAGATCCGGGACGAGCTTGCCTTTCTTGCCGGTCAGGAAGAGAGAAACGCCGCATGGGAACAGCGTGTCCGCGCCGTGCTTAAGCGCGCGGAAGAGATGATCTACAAAGAGAATAACATTCTCTTCCCCATCTGCGCGGTCAACTTCACTGAGGAAGAGTGGATGAGCATCTACCGGGATTCAAAAGATTACGCCGACTGCCTTGGCGTGGTTAAGAAAACCTGGGCGAAGGCTGAGACGCAGGCGGCCGCACAGCTTAATACGGCTGCCCCGCTGAAGGCAACGGCAGCCTCCGACGGGGAGGAAGAGGTCGTGATGCCGGGCGGCCATATGAGCGTCAGCCAGCTAACGGCGCTTCTTAACACCATCCCGATGGAGATCACATTCGTCGACGCGGACAACATCAACCGCTTCTTCAACGAAGGGCCGAAAGTCTTCAAGCGCCCTGCCATGGCCATCGGCCGCGAAGTATTCTCCTGCCACCCGCCGAAGGTGGAGCCCATCGTCCGCTCCATCATCGAGGATTTCCGCGCCGGGAGAAAAGACTGCGTCCCGATCTGGATGAAGAAGAACGGCCGCACCGTCTATGTAAACTACATGGCTGTACGCGACAAAGAGCACAACTATCTGGGCACTCTGGAAGTCGTACAGGACATGGAATTCGCAAGAGAGCACTTTGCGGATTGACAGCGGCCGACGGGCGCAAGAAGACCGGCAGACGCATCGGAACTTGCGGAAAGTTGTGTTTCTGATGAACGACGGTCGTCCGTGCTCCGACCCATATTTGTTTCATGCATCGGGATTGATGGAAAGTGTTCAATCCCGATGCATATTTTTACGTCCCGCCAAACGGCTTTCATCGGAATTATCCCGAAGTCAGATATTCCGATGCTTTTAAAGGCTGATTTCAGGGCTGCCGTCATCGGAGCCCCCTCTCGTCCTGCTTTTCCGATGACAGAATCGCGAAAAAAAGGTTAAAAAAGCATCGGTTTTCTCATTTGAAATTCATTTCCGATGACAGCAGTCAGAAAACAGGACACAAAAGGCATCGGTTTTCTCATTTGAAATCCATTTCCGATGACAGCAGCCAAAAAGCAGGACACAAAAGACATCGGATTTCCCTTTTGAAATCTATTTCCGATGACAGCACCCAGAAAGCAGCCAGAAAACAGGACACAAAAGGCATCGGTTTTCCCATTTGAATTTCATTTCCGATGACAGGCCCGAAATATCCGATTATATCCCTTGTCCGGTCTGCAAAGAATAGTCTGCGACCTCCTGCATCCTGTCTCCGCAGGCCGTGAAAAACGTCTGATACGACCGGCAGTACCGGCTGATGTACCCGCCTTCTCCGTCCGGTATGCGGTCTCTGCGGCAGCCTGTCCGGCAGAGTGTCCGGAAGCGGCAGCTCTCGCAGCGCCTGCTCCGCTGCCGGGCAGACCCACTGATAAAGGACTCGCTCTTCTCAGAGTTCACCAGTTTTGTAAGCGGCCCGGAACAGATATTCCCCAGCTTCCACTCGTCCAGGCAGTAGAAATCGCACGGGTACACGCTTCCGTCCGCCTCAATGACGCACTGCATGCTGCAGATCCCGTTCATTGCGCAGGACTCCGGCCGCCTTCCCATCAGAATTCCGATCCAGTTTTCAAACTCCCGGATGTACGGCGCCCGGTTCTTCTTCCAGTCTTTGTACCAGAGGTCAAACAAGGCGACGAGAAACTCTCCGTACTGCTCATCATTCAGCCAGATGCCGTGCTCCGGTCCTCCGCCAAGAGGATCGAGGCACGGTATGTACTGCTGGTACTTCCAGCCATTTGCCATGAAATAACGGTAGATCTCACGAATGTGAGATACTGTCCGGGACGTCACAACGGTCAGGATATTAAAGTCGCACCCCGCCTGCTCCAGAAGCCGGAGCCCCGACTCTACGCGGCCGGCCGTCCGTTCACCGCC
Organism: uncultured Lachnospiraceae bacterium; assembly: GCA_900314255.1. Classification (GTDB taxonomy): domain Bacteria; phylum Bacillota; class Clostridia; order Lachnospirales; family Lachnospiraceae; genus UBA4285. Next base: position 31,708 of record OMUP01000216.1, read on the forward strand.
CGCCGTCTTCCGGCACGCATCGTGCACAGCCTGCGGTCCGTCAAGCGACACGCCGACGAGAACATGATGCCTGGCAAAAAGCCGGCACCAAGCATCCGTGAGCAGCGTACCGTTGGTCTGAACTGAGAAGTGCACTTCCGAGCCCTGCGTGTTGTATATTTCCGTCAGGCGGAAGAAATTCTCAAAGAAAGGGATTCCGGCCAGCAGCGGCTCTCCGCCCTGGAAGGCAAAGGTGTACGTCCCCCGCCCCTGACCGAGAATCTTGCGCACAATGCACTCCGCCGTGTCCTCTGTCATCTTCCCGTAAGACGCTGTCCGACGGTTCCTTGCCTCGTCATGATAGAAGCAGTAGGTGCAGTCCAGATTGCACTGCGAAGAGGCCGGTTTTATAAGGGCCGATCGAATTGGATGAGTTTCTGTGCGCAGCTGCATATTCCCCCTCCGATCTCACTCTGCCGGTTTCGTCCCCTTCTCGAAGCGGCTCGACAGGAAGATCGTCTCTTTGTACTTTTTTAATACCGTATACAGACCGACGCCCAGGACGCCGCATCCGATGACCTCTCCGATCCCCACCGTCAGCATCATGACCGGAATGGGAAGGAGCACGCCGTAGGCGAAGCGCAGGACAAGCGGGACAACAATGACATTGGAGAGGATCGGAGGAAGGGTGCAGACAATCGGATTCTTCTTTCTGAGGAGCCGGGTTCCGATCGCTCCGGCAAGTGTCGCAAGGCTTCCGAAGATGATGTCCGGAAGAACCGCGCCGCCGGTAATATTGCCGATCAGGCAGCCGATGAACAGTCCGGGAACCGCTGCCGGTGTGAATACCGGAAGAATGGTCAGAGCTTCCGCGATCCGGATCTGGACCTGCCCGAAAGAAAATGCCGAGAAGACATACGTCAGCACGACATAGACAGCCGCGATCATAGCGGCCTGCGTCAGGGTCAGGATCTTTTTGTTTTCCATAATTTGTTCTCCTTTAGTTTTGTTTTTTCCGTCAGGAAGGTCTCGAACTGACGTGTGGCAAAGAGCCAGCGGGCCTATTATACCACAGCAGGCCGATCCGGCACAGAGCAAAAAAGGCATCTGCCGCAATCAGACGGGCAGATGCCTTTTATCCACAAGATTACCTGTGTGATGAAACCATCAGAACTGGTTAACCAGCTCCAGCGTGCGCTCCTTGTTCTGCTTGTCGCAGGCCGCAACGAAGGCTTCTGCCGGAATACCGTGCAGCTGCTGCTTCTGGCCCCGGACGGTGACGGACACCGTGCCTTCTGCAACTTCCTTGTCGCCGATGACCAGGACGTACGGATCCTTGTAGGTGCGGAACGCCTTGATCTTCTCATTCATGTTCTTGTCGGCGTAGTCGGACTCCACGCGGATGCCCTTGTCGGCGAGCATCAGTTCAACCTTGCGCGCATACTCGTTGTGCTCGGTGCGGATCGGAACGATGCCGACCTGGAACGGAGACATCCAGAACGGGAAGGCGCCCTTGAAGTTCTCGATGAGGATGCCCATGAACCGCTCGATGGAGCCGAAGATGGCGCGGTGAATGACAACCGGCTGCTTGAGGCTGCCGTCCGGCGCCGTGTAAGTCAGGCCAAAATTGTGCGGAAGCTGGAAATCCAGCTGGATCGTGCCGGTCTGCCACTCGCGGCCCAGCGCATCCTTCATCTGCAGGTCGATCTTCGGGCCGTAGAATGCACCGTCGCCCTCATTGACCTCGTAGTTGCCCTCGCCGTACTTCTTGTCCAGGATCCGGCGAAGCGCCGCCTCCGCCTTGTTCCACACATTGATGTCGCCCATGTAGTCATCCGGGCGGGTGGAAAGCTCGGCACGGTACGTGATGCCAAAGGTCTTGTAGATCTGGTCGGCGATATCCATGACATCATCGATCTCGGACTCGATCTGATCCTCCGTGACGAATGTGTGGTCATCGTCCTGACGGAACTCCTGAACCCGGAACAGTCCGTTGAGCTCGCCGGACTTCTCTTTTCTGTGGATGACGTCCAGCTCGTTGTAGCGGATCGGCAGTTCCTTGTAGGAGTGAACCGTTCTCTTGTAGGTCATCA
>OMUP01000215.1 GCA_900314255.1 uncultured Lachnospiraceae bacterium
TACTGCTCCTCCGAGCGGAAAATCGTATACCCGCTCTCTCCGACCGGCGTGTGGAATGTCACCGGCGCAAGCCCGGTTTTCTCAATATTCTCCGCGCCGTAGAGCAGCGCTTCCTCATTATCCCGCCTGTGGTCACGGTAATACGTGTTCAGAATATAAGCCAGTCTCTCTCCGCCAAGTTCCCGGTACGGGAACTCATACAGAAGCTTCATGGTCCCGAGATGTCCGTAATTCGTGTCATTTAACATCGGCACGCTGCCGTCCGGCTCCAGGTAATCCGCCAGAATGTTCAGCATCTTCCGATACGAGGGATGATCCAGATGGCTGTACGGTGTGTGAAGGGCCATCTTTTCCAGCTGCAGAAACCCTTCCAGCGCATAAAAGTGATACCCGAAAGACCCTTCAAACCACATACCGTTCTTCTGCACGCCGTGTTCCAACAGATACAGCAGTCCGTATTTCTCATCCATCGCCGCGTGAATCAGATCTTTTCTGTCAAACAGGATCCCGATCATAGCGATCGCTGAATTCACAAAGATCTCGTGATTGTGAACCTGCCGCACTCTGTGCTCCATGAGGAATTCAGCCGCCGGCATCAGCATGCGGTCCCGGATTATCCCCAGTTCTTCCTGACTCAGAAAATCCGACAGAAGATCGACAGCCATGACCATATCCCGCTGAAAATTTGCCTCATCCAGCGTCTGCGCGCCGACGCGGCCCGGCCCGTTGTACGGAATATCGCCGTGCGGCTGATACTCCGGATAATACCGGGCATACGTCAGCAGGATATCCTTTGCCTTCCGGGCGAAACTCTCATCCCCCGTGATCAGCCAGATAACGGCAAGTTCGCGGACAGCCCGGCTGTTCTGCGCATTGATCATGCCCCACCAGGCGCTGTCATACGGCTCCCCGCTAAAAACGCGCCCGCACACCGGGCAGCGGTGCCGGTGCGGCTCCTCCCGGTCAAATTCCAGCCGGACCGAACAGTCCGGGCAGTAATAATAATGCGTCCAGTTGGCGATTCCGGTCTGCGGGACCAAGATTTCTCCCTGATACACCTCCCTGACGCTCTCCTTCAGATTCCGGATCGTCTCCGGATACCTCCTGCTCCGTTCCCGTATTGTCTCCAGCTCTGTCTGCGTGAATTGAATCATGGCTGTACCTCTTTTCTGCTGTCTGCAGCCGCGCTGCTTTCTCTTCTTTCCTTATATTCTGTCGGAGTGCAGCCGAAATATTTTCTGAAGCTGCTGGCAAAATACCGCTGATTGTCATATCCACACCGTTCAGCTACTTCGGATATCTTCATAGAACTGTGCAACAGATAATCCCCCGCCCGTTCCATCCGGCTTCGAATAATGTACTCTCCCAGATTTTCTCCTGTCTGCTCTTTGAAAATCTGCCGCAGATAACTGGGACTGAATCGCACATACTCAGCTACCTGTTCAACGGACAGTTCTGCATCTGCAAGATGCTCATCCATGTACATTCGCGCCAGGCGTACGCAGGACTGTGCCTTCTGCGCATCCGCCGCCTTCAGCGTCTCTCTGCAGCATGCCGCCAGAAATTCACTCAGACGTCTCTGCAGCTCTGAAAGACCGGCTACGTATGAACGCCCGGAGAGCCATTCCATGATTTCTCCATCCGGCCGCGGGCAGCCCTTTTCCGCCAGATCATCGCCAATCTGAAGAACCATATCCTGCGCGGAAATAAAAATATAATCCGTACCCCGATCCGGAAGCTGTGCATACAGCTGAATCAGGTTTTCGAGAAGTCTTTGGATTTCTTCTGTCCGGCCACCGCTTACACCGGCCCGCACCAGTTCCTTCGTCCTGCGGATCTCCGCCTTGACATCATCTACTGTTTTCTGTGCGACATCCGGATCGCGGTCAAACAGACGAATCTGCGTATCCGGAATAAGCGTACGCTTCCATGTATTCAGGGCATCTCTGGCAGACTGGGAAATCTCCCTGACGTTCCTGCTAATCCTGCCCAGCGTACAGTAAATCAGCACATCATAGTATTTTTGGAAACTCGCCGTAAATTTCCGGAGTCCGGTATTTACAGCATTGCGAAATACATTTTCAGGAAGCGCCTCCGCGTGGAAGCAGACCATCACTTTCTGCGGATCAAGCCCCACTGCACTGACACCGAGCTCTCTGCCGAAATAACCGGAAGTCAGTTCTTCCATAAATTTCGCAAATGTATCAGATACATGAAAATTCCACGAAGTTCCGTTCAGATTCAGAAGGCAGCACTGATAAAGCGAATCCGACTTCCCGTCATCAGGATATCCGAGACACATCACCGCCTCTTTGCTGAAATCCCCCTGCAGAATGTTCCTCAACGCCTGCTCTCTTTCCAGGAACCGTTTCCGATCAGCCTGTTTCACCAGATTCTCCAGGTTTTGGTCAAAGGCCTTCCGGTTATCAAGCTCCTGAATAATTTTGACGAGGACGTCCCGCATTTCCCCCGGAAGAAACGGCTTCAGGAGATAATCGGTAACTCCCAGCGTGATGGCAGTGCGGGCATAATCGAATTCATCATACCCGCTGATAATGATATTTTTTGTCTGGATTCCCTGCTCCTGCAGCCTGCGAATCAGTTCCAGGCCATTCATAACCGGCATGGCAATATCTGTAATCAAAATGTCCGGTTTTTCCGCGAGCGCAAGGTCCAGCGCCTCCTGTCCGTCTCCGGCAACGCCTACTACTTCAACCGAAATATCCATGTTACTCAGACTGCGCACAAGCCTGTCCCGAACCTGCGTCTCATCATCCGCAAGAAGTATTTTATACAATTCCCTTTACCTCCCCGGAGTCTCTCCTGACCGGCAGTGTAAGAACCGCGCAGGTATATACATTTTCCTCTCCCTCGTAGAAGAGACCATACCTTTCGCCATAATACAGACGAATCCGCTCATTGACGTTATAAATTCCATAACTTTCACTGCTTCCTCTTTCCCCCGCACGAAGAGCGGAATTTATTGCGTCTCTCTGTTCCTTCTTCATCCCCACACCATTGTCCCACACGGACAGATGAAGCGTCTGCTCCTTCCTTTCTGCCCGGATAATCAGCTTACCACCAGACTTTTTCTCCCGTATTCCATGATAAATGGCATTTTCCGCCAACGGCTGAAGAATCAGTTTCGGAACCAGGCAGTCATTCAGAGAAGAATCGAAAATAATTTCATACTGCATTCTGTCCCGGTAGCGTATCTCCTGAATGGAGAGATA
>OMUP01000214.1 GCA_900314255.1 uncultured Lachnospiraceae bacterium
CTTGTTCCCGTTCTCAGACCTGTTCTGAGAACATACTTCGCGATTATAGCACAGGGGTTTTTGAAAATCTATATATATTTTATTAAGTATGATTCCTGCGCGGTGCACAAATACTCACTTTGCGTAATTGATCAGCATATCCCGCACATCCTGATTCCGGTCCTGATCCGTACCGGCATTGGCTGCCACGCAGATATAGTGATGTCCGTTTTTCAGATACATCACGACAATGCTGTAGCCGCTCTCCGTGAATCCGGTCTTGCCTCCGATATACGTCACATCATCCGGCATGCCGTCCGTCCCGCTCATAGCCGTAAAAGCGCCGCTTGTGAAAGAAATTCCTTCCGAGTGCCTGCTCATCACCTGTGTCGTGTATGTGCGGGCCGTAAGGATCTCCTCGCAGATACTGTTGTGCATCGCATACTGAAGCAGTCTGGCAATGTCTTCCGGCGTCGAATACAGGTCCGGATCATCCAGTCCGTACGGATTCGTGAAGTGCGAGTTGGTCATTCCGATCTTCTGCGCCGTCTCATTCATCTTCGTCATGAAATCCTCTTCTGACGGGAAGAAAGTTTCGATCAGCCCTTCCACGGCATCAGCGCCCGACGGAAGAATCACGCCGTACATCATATCCTCGGCTGTCGCCGTCTCGCCGGAAAGGAAACCGGCCAGCGAAGCATTCAGTCCCGTAACCAGATACTGAAGCTTGTCCACATCAAATGTATACGTTCTGCTCTGCCAGTCGTCAGGAAGATTTTCAACGATCGTCACGAGTGTCAGAACCTTTGTCATGGAAGCCGGACGGATTCTCGTCTGATACGCCGCTGTGCTTCCCGCAGCAGCTGTTCCGCCCGCTGCGACGATTTTGCAGGCATCTGCATCGATCAGAATGTCGGCCGTCGAACGCATACCGGTCATCACGGTATAGTCATCCGCTTCCACCGCCTGTTTCATCCGGATCACCGAAACACTGTCATATGTTTCCTGATCGCCGGCTGCCGCTGCGATTTCGGCCTTCGCCGCCGACACACGCCCCGCTCTTGCCAGCACCGGATAAGCACCGGCTACCACAGCGACGGTGATGATCACCGCCGCAATAAAGACTGCCATCAGGCGGTTTCCCGACCTGCTTTTTCTTCTGTATCCCCCGTGCGGTCTTCTTCTCTGTGTCCGCCTGTTTTCGCGTTCCATAAATCCTCTCTCCTAACACCTCTTACTCGTCAAGATACTGGCATTTGCGTCCCATCTCGCGGGCCGCCGCTTCTCCCTTCGTCTGCCGGATGATCTCAAGCCCCAGATCAATCGCGCATCCCATGCCTCTGGCCGTTATGATGTGCCCGTCCGTCACGACGCGTGTCGGACAGCGAAGGACCTGTGCGTCCAGCAGTTCATCCTCGTACCCTGGGAATGCGACAGCCTTTTTGCCGGCCAGAATCCGCAGTCTGCCGAGTACCGACGGAGCCGCGCAGATTGCTGCGATCCAGCCGCCGTTTTCCGCATGCTTCACAAGAAGGTCCAACAGTGCCTTGTCCTTGTAATAATTGGCCGTCCCGGCTCCTCCCGGAAGAAACAGCATATCGTCCGTGCTGATCTTGTCAAAATCGATGTCCTCGTACAGTGCGTCTGCCTTCACTGTGATATTCTGCGAACTTGTGATATGGTGGCTTCCCGTGATGCTCACAGTCACCGTCCTGATCTGCGCGCGCCGCAGAATATCGATCACGGCCAGTGCCTCAACCGTCTCAAAACCATCCGTCATAAATACATAAACGTTCATGTCTGCTCCTCTCTGCTCCAAAGATAGCAGTACGCCTGGGTTCTCGCCGCGAACCGCTCTGTTTTCAGAAGCTCTCTGACCTCTGCGCGCGTGTACCAGCGGGCTTCAATCTCCTCGAGAGTACTGCTGCTTTTTGCAAATGTCCCTTCGGCCTTCCCGATCACCACCGCGTTCGTCTCATTGGCAAAGCCGATCGCGCTGTATGAATCGTTCAGCCTGTCATCGATCTGAATCAGCCGAAGTCCCGTCTCCTCGCGCAGTTCTCTTGCCGCTGCCGTTTCCGGCGTCTCGCCTTCATCGATCAGTCCCGCCGGAAAATTGTAAATATACGCATCGACAGACAGCCGGAATTCGCGGTTCAGCAGAATATGCATGCCCGACCGGTCCGTTGCAATGATGACGACCCCGTCAGGTCCCGGATTGCGGATTTCTTCTTCGGTCTTTATATTTTTATTCCGGCTGATGATCTCATATGTCTTCTTCTTGTCATCAGCGGTCGTGTAGTACAGGTCATACCGGCTGATGAACTTTCCCTCGTCAACCTTTTTGATACCATCAAATTTCATGTGACGGACTTTCCTTTCATGCCGTGTATCCGGCTGATTCATAGTCTTTTTTATTATAGCAATCCGACAGCCTGCTTTAAAGGCAAAAGAAAAGAGGCGGCTGTAAAAAACCGCCTCTTTTCTCAACAATTTACACAGATTTTACTTGTCGTCATCCACATCTTCGTCTTCAAAATCATCCTCATCGTCCAGATAATCCGGCGAAAAGTACTTGTAAAGCACGAAAATCAGAATTCCGACTCCGGCAGCGCAGAGAAGTACGATTAGGCAGACTTTCAGAACCTTCTTTACCTCTGCATCTTCAAGCTCTTCCCTCTTTGTTTTAAGCAGGCTGATCAGCTCCTGAATCTTCTCTGTTTCCATATGGCAGACCTCCTTGAAAAATGTGAATGAACACGAGCCATCTTCAGACGCCGTTATTATACCACGGAAGCCCCTCCACTTCCAATAAAAACGCATATTTCACGCAGGCAGCGCTGGCATCTTCAGATCTTCTGCAGTTTTGCAAATCCGGCCATCATTTTGCGCGTCCCGGCCTCGTCAAAATCCACCGTGACCATGTAGTCGCGGGGCGTGTCCTCGACAGCCTTAACCGTTCCCTCGCCGAACCGAGCGTGGCGGACTCTGTCCCCGGGCCCGTATCCGGGACCGTTCTCCGCTTTGCGGAAAGCAGCCAGTTCCGACGGATCTTTTCCAAATGCAGGTCTTGAAGCGGTGCGGGCTGTCTTTGCACCGCCGGCCGGTGCATTTTTCTTCCCTTCCTGAAATGCCTGCAGCCGCTTCTCAAAGGAAATACTCACACGGCTGTCCTGATACGGTTCTTTCAGAGGTGTGGCATACAGCTTCAGGAGCCGGTTTCCGGTCTTTTTGCCGATCGTCATCGCGTCTCGTTCCTGCTGCCCGGCTTTCCGGTTCTGTCTGGCTGCCGCCCGCTCGTATAGATCCGGGTCATCCCAGGAATCGCTCCTGTCATCGAGAGCCACCAGATTCTTCGGAATTTCCTTCAGGAACCTTGAGATCTTGTTGTACTGTGTCTCGCCCCGTATCATCCGCATCTTGGCAGCGGAAAGGAACAGCTCCTTCTGCGCCCGCGTGATTCCGACATAGCACAGACGCCGCTCTTCTTCCACCGCCTTCGCGTCGTCGCTGACAATGGACATGTAGCTGGGAAACAGTCCCTCTTCCATCCCGGTTATAAAGACGCACGGAAATTCCAGTCCCTTTGCACTGTGCAGCGTCATCATCGCAATCGTCGGTGCCGACTCGTCCAGCTGATCGATATCAGCGACCAGAGAGACATCCTGGAGAAATCCCGATAAAGTAGCCGGCTGATTTTCTTCATCATATGCCGCCGCTTTGGTCATCAGCTCGTTCAGGTTCTCTCTGCGGCTCTCTACTTCCTCTTTTGTCTCGTTCTCCGCCGCCGCGATCAGATATCCGCTGCGGCTGATGACTGCATCGACCGTGTCCCGGACGCTGTGATCCGCCGCAAGAGCAGACAGAAACTCCATCATGTCGACAAATTCTTCCGTCTTTCCGGCCGTTCTCGCAGAAATTCCCGGGATCTCCCTGGCTTTCTTCACCGCTTCCCAGAACGTGAGGCCGTTTCCGCCTGCCGCTGCGTAGGTGCTGATCTTTTCGAGTGTGACATCTCCGATGCCGCGTTTCGGGACATTTATGATCCGCCGGATCGACTGCTCGTCGTCCGGGTTGTCGATCGCCTTCAGATACGCAAGGATATCCTTTATCTCCCGGCGCGCGTAGAAATTCACACCGCCGAAAATCCGGTACGGGATTCCCTCAACCACAAAGCGCTCCTCGAGCGCCCGCGACTGGGCATTGGTCCGGTAAAGAACTGCGATATCGCTGTAGGTCCAGCCGTCGCGCACGAGCGACTGAATCTGCGACGCAACGCCGCCGGCCTCTGCCCGGCCGTCTGCATACACCGTCAGATGAACCTTGTCGCCTTTCGCATTTTCCGTCCAGAGTTTCTTCGGTTTGCGCTCCGTGTTGTTGGCAATCACCGCGTTGGCAGCGTCCAGAATCGTCTGGGTCGAACGGTAGTTCTGCTCCAGCCGGATGACGGCAGCTCCCGGGTAGGCCTTTTCAAAGTTCAGAATATTGTAGATATTTGCCCCGCGGAAACGGTAAATCGACTGATCGTCATCGCCCACGACGCAGACATTGCGATACTTCCCTGCCAGCAGACTGATCAGCCGGAACTGGGAAGTGTTCGTATCCTGGTACTCATCGACCATGATGTAGCGGAACCGGTTCTGGTAGCTTTCCAGCACGTCCGGTTCCCGGTCAAACAGCTCGATGGTCTTGCAGATCAGATCGTCAAAATCCATCGCGTTGTTCTTCTTCAGCTGATTCTCGTATTCGGTGTATACACTGGAGATCTGTTTCAGACGGTAGTCCGTTCCCGCTGCAGCAGCATATTCCTGCGGTCCCATCAGTTCATCCTTCGCGCGGGACATCTCCCTGAGGATCGTCTTTTCATTCAGCTTCTTGGTGTCGATCTGAAGCCGTTTGCATACCTCCCGCAGACAGGCCTTCTGGTCATCCGTGTCATAGATCGAGAAGCTGGATGTATAGCCGATCCGGCTGCCATAGGCGCGCAGAATCCTCACACATGCAGAATGAAACGTACTCACCCAGACCCTGCCAGCCTGCTGCCCCACGGCGGCATCAACTCTCTCCCGCATCTCTCCGGCCGCCTTGTTGGTAAATGTGATGGCCAGAATATTCCACGGGTCGACGCCGCAGGACTCGATCAGATAAGCGATCCGGTACGTAAGCACCCTCGTCTTTCCGGATCCTGCACCCGCAAGCAGAAGCACCGGCCCCTCGGTCGTGCGGACTGCCTTTCTCTGCATGTCATTGAGTTGTGAAAGGTTCATTATACTATCATTCCTTACATTGTTCTAAAACAGCGCTCATACGCTCTCCGGAAGTTTTGCTCCGCAGTTCGCGCAGAATTTCTGGCCCGGGGAAACCGGTTTCCCGCAGGACGGACAGAAATGAACGCCCCCCGGCGCACCGGCTGTGCCGGCAGCACTTCCTGCATTCTTTTCTGCCGCACTGCCCGCATTCAGAATCTGCTGCGCTGCCTGCATTCCCATCGCCGCCTGCATCACTTCACCGGCAAAGCCGCCGCCGCTTCCCGGCTGACTCATGCCGTCCGAAGCGGCCATGCGGGTGTAGCGGTCCAAATCTCCGACCATCGCCTGCCCGGCCGCCTTTGCCTGCATTCTGGCAACTTCTTCAGGGTAACTGAACGAAGAGCAAGTGAAATCTTCACAGGTAAAGCCCAGCGGGTTCAGTTCCTTGTTCAGGTCATCCCGGATGCCTGCGCTGATCGCGGTCGAATTGGCCTGAAGATTAAACATGTCCTTTCCTTCGGACACGATCCACTTCAGAAGAAGAGAATCCAGAATTCCGCCGATGCGCTCCGACACGTCCGCGACCGAGAACTGCGGGCGCACTCCCGCAATCCGGTCGATCAGCTTCATGCAGTCGCTCACCCGGATCACATAATTTCCGAAAGCGCGGATCGGCATGCCGCCCGGCAGTCCCTGTGCCGGGATGGACACCGGATTTTTCGTGCCCCACCGGCAGGTAATATCCTTCGTGTTCACAAACAGGATCTCTACGCGAAGCCCCGAGTTGAATCCGAAGCGGAATCCTTTTAACGTCGAGAGAAACGGAATGATATCCGATTCGATGTCATAAGCTCCTTCCTCCTGAAAGATTCCCTCCACCTTTCCGTTCTGCAGAAATACCGCATCCTGGCCGGCTCTCAGAATAAGCCGCGAGCCCTTCTTGATCTCCGCATTGTTCCATTTCCAGAAAATATCGCCTTCGCGGAAGCTGCTCCATTCAATGACATCCGCCAACTGTTTTCCAAACATAGAATGTTCCCCTTTCTGGGTTATACGCTGTCTCATTTGCCACAATTATACACGCAGATCATGGCAAATGTCGAACTGAAGCGCCGGTCTTTACACGTGGTTTTTGATACTATATACTGTGTCTGTCAAATTCAGACATCTGTGATGAAGAATCAGAGGTATCCCGATGAATAATGAAGAATTCATGAACAAGGCACTTGCGCGGATTGAAAAGAACCAGGCAATCGCACCGGACGAGGTGCCGGACATCCCGCTGTACATGGATCAGGTCCTGACTCTGATGGACCGCTACTTTCCGCAGGAGAACAATGAGCACGCATTCACAAAGACGATGATCAACAATTATGTGAAGAGCGGTCTGCTTCCGGCTCCGGTGCGCAAGAAATATTCGCAGGAGCACATATACAAACTCTTCATCATTTATTACATGAAAAGCATCCTGAAGATCGATGAGATCGACACGGTGCTGGCTCCCGCCGCGACCGGTGCGGGAGGAAAGCGCGAGGAGAAGGAGATCCTCAAATTCTATGACCAGCTCCATCAGCTCGCCGGAAAGCACTACGAGAACTTCACAGAATCAATCAGGGAATCCTGTGCGCAGACCGGCGGGGTATTCGAGGATGTTGCCGACGAGGAGAGACGGCGTGATATGCAGTTCTCTCTCTTCATATCTCTGCTGTCTCTTGACGCATGGCTTTCCAAGACAGCCGCCGAGACGATGATCCGCGAGTACAGGGCTCAGAAACAGGCTGCCAAAAAAAAGGCCTCCGGCCGAAGCGCAAAGGCCCGCTCAAAGGGGTGAAAGCTGTATCACTCCAGATTCATCCGTTTGAATACCATATCATATCCGTCATTACCGTAATTCAGAGACCGGTTGACACGGCTGATCGTCGCCGTCGAAGCGCCGGTCTCTTTTGCTATGTCAAGATAGGTCTTGTGAGCCCGCAGCATCCGCGCGACTTCCAGTCTCTGCGAAAGTGAAAGCAGTTCATTTATCGTGCACAGGTCCTCAAAGAAGTCAAAGCATTCTTTTTCATCTTTCAGTTCCAGAACGGCCCGGAACAGCTGACGGACTTCTTCGGTGTTGATTTTTTCATTCATTTCTGAATGCCCTCCCAGTCAGATGATACCGGCATTTTAGCACTATGACATTTTAAAGTAAAGAAGCGGCGCGAATTCTTTCCTGAAGTTTTTCCCGGCCGGAGTCAACCCTGAGCATCGCGTTATAGCGGTCAAAACTTTCGGACCCCTGCGTCTCGATAAACCACAGACTGTAGTAGCCGGCCGCAAGCTCTGTCACAAACAGGATCATCTCCGGCCCCGGCACGCCCGCCGGCGCGAAATGTTTTTCAAGAAAAGCGAATGCATTCGAAAGTTTCTCTTCTGCTTCCTGCAGAACTTCCTCCCGCCTGTCCGTAAGGACTGCAAATTCTCCCCGCAGAAAGTCGAACTGCTGACCTGGCGTGGCAAATGTTTTTCCCGCCAGCGCCGCATTCCACTTGTCAAGCTGTAAAAGCGCTCTCTCATCCGCCGTTTCTTCTTCCCGGCTCATGCCGGACGCCAGAAGCGAGCGGCGGAATTTGTCAGCCTCTTCCCGGACTTCTTTCGCAAATGCACCGGTATCCTCTGCCTTCTGAACCTTCTTCAGAACCCGGAAAATCATATCGGTCTCATGATCCGCCACCCAGGCATCCGTAAATAAGCGGTGCAGGCCGGACAGAATCATGGACACAATGCTTACGCGCTCATCGAACGGCGCCTGGCTGACCCGGCTGTCAATCTGTGCCGACTGTCTGCCGCTCAGAATATCGGAGACATTGTAAAGTTCCTCGTACTTGCGGTACATCCGCAGGAAGTTCGCGAAATCCTCCGCGATGGACGGATCCTGCAGATACTCTGCGATCACCTCGTCATCGATTTCAAGCCCGGTCTTTTCATAGGCTTTCATCAGTTCCGAAAGGTCTTCCCAGC
>OMUP01000213.1 GCA_900314255.1 uncultured Lachnospiraceae bacterium
GAAAAAAGGCAAGCGATAAAAACAAGCGATAAAACAAGCGATAATATATCGCCAAGGGCAAAAAGGACAGCCGAAAACCAAAAGAAAATTCTGGATTACCTTAAAGACAATGGCCGGTCCGGTTGTGCTGAAATTGCAGGCTATATTGGCCTTAGCGCCGCCAGAACAAGAGCCATACTGTCCGAAATGAAGGAAGTCGAGGCGATCGGAAAAAATCGAAATCGCACCTATCGAATCAAGTAGTCATGACCAAATCAATCGCTTGAATTCAAGTCAAGCGATTGATTTACATAACCGGTCTTCTGGAATTTGCTTCTGTATTCTGGAAGAAGAACGTTCTTGTCCCGCCGGCATCCTCTCCTGCCACTACCCTCTGCAGGCGGCAAGGTATTCCACCACAAGTGCAAGACCCGAAGCAAGGATCAGGGCGAGAACGGCTGCCGTGTACATGAGGCGGACTGCGGATCGAATGTCGACCGGAACGGCCTGTCGGAGCGGATCGCCGAGTGTCTCCTTGTGGACTGTCTCTCCGAAATAGCTCGCGTCACCGCCGAGGCGTATGTCAAGCGCCCCGGCGGCTGCCGCCTCGGTCTGGCCGGCGTTGGGACTGGAGGTCTTGTTCCGGTCGCGCGTGAAGATCTTCCAGGCATTTCTCCCGTCAAGCCGGAGCGCAAACGCGGCCGCCACCAGTAACAGTCCGGATAATCTGGACGGAATGAAGTTGACGACGTCATCCAGCCTGGCGGCCGCTGTCCCAAAGTAGCGGTACCGGTCGTTTTTATAACCGATCATCGAATCCATGGTGTTGACAGACTTGTAGAAAAGACCTCCCAGGGGCCCGAGGAGAGCCATCCAGAAAAGCGGGGCGATGACGCCGTCGGAAGCATTCTCCGCGACGGTCTCAATGGCGGCGCGCGTCACGCCCGGCGCGTCCAGTGCCGCCGTGTCGCGGCCAACCACCATAGATACAGCCCGCCGCGCGCCCGGCAGATCGCCACGGCTGAGCGGTCTTTCCACCGCTTCTGCCGCGTCCGCAAGGGACCTTGCCGCCAGGCACTGGCAGCAGAAGATCACCTGCAGGGCGAAGTTCAGGACCGGCGACAGACAGGACGCCGCATATAAAAGAGCGCCGGATACGAGAAGCGTGACAAGCGGCACCAGAATGCAGAGAATCCCGCCCGCGGCGAGCTTCTTTCTTCGGTCTTCTTCCTTTCCTTCCTGCAGGGAAAAGATCCGGAAAAGACGTTTCTCCAGCCGGGTTATAAGCCATCCGATGCCCTGCACCGGGTGCCACAGGCAGCGCGGATCACCGACGCACGCATCCAGCGCAAAGGCGAGGATGAGTATGACGGCTCGTGTTTGAATCAGAGCAGACAACCAGGGTATCCTCCATTCTTCATGCCAGGGTCAATGGTTTTACCTCCGTGATCCGGGGTTCAGGGAGCAGTGCAAGTCTTCCGGAGAATCCCGCCAGATTCGCGCACTGCCAGTCGTAGAAGGGGCGGTGCGGCACAGCGAAGCGCTCCATCAGGGACATGATCGTTCCGCCGTGGCATATGACGACGATCGTGTCCGGCGAGCCGCCTGCAGTGGAAAGCTTCCCGAGCTCTTCCCGGAAGGCGCGCGTGACGCGCTCTTGTACCTCACCCCGGCTCTCCCCGCCGGGGAAAGGGGTCTCCCCGTCAGAATCGATGAAGCGCTGATACTCCGGATTGCCGTCAAGCTGCGCGAATGTCTTGTACTCAAACGCGCCGAAGTCCGTCTCCCGGAAATCCGGAACCACGCGCGCGGCAAAGGAATAGCCATCCGCGGCAAGCCCGCCCGTCAGAAGTTCTGCCGTCTGTCTGCAGCGCTTCATAGGGCTGACAAGAAGCAGAACCGGGCGGCCGCAGAGAAAGCGGGCCCTGAACCCGCCGGCCGCAGCCGCAAGCTTCCTGACGCTCTCCGGCGTGAGCGCCTCATCGGTCGCCCCGACATAGCGGTGCTCTTCATTTCCCCTGGTCGCGCCGTGGCGCAGAAGTATGATGTTCACTCCGGGAGCCTCCCCTTTATTGCCTGCGCGATGCCGCAGTTCATGAGAATAACCGTGCCGCTTTTCTCAGCCAGGCAGCAGGCGGCGCGTCCGAGTGCCTCGCGCCACGCCCGGTCAAAGGCATCCACCGGGACGATGCCGCAGCCCACTTCCTGCGTGATGACGACTGCCTCCGGGTGCGCCGCCGCAAGTTTCCCGGCTTCCTGTCCCACGTCACCGCCTGATTCAAGGATCTCTTTCGCCTGCGCCGGCCCGAACTCCAGCACCTCTCTGCCGCGGAAAACGCGCCTCGCATATTCATGTCTTCCGGAGCCAAGTCCGCCTGTTATCAGGATCATACCTTTCCCTTCATCTGAGAATCCAGCTGCTCAGAACCACAACCGCCAGTATCCACAACTCCGCCTCGCACACAAAGTACCCCGCCAGATCGCCCGTCGTCCCGCCGAATGTCTTCACAGCCAGATGATGATACCATGCAAAGACAAGAAGCCCGGTGACAAGCACCACGGCGCCTGCCGCGCCAAACAGAAACAGCAGGCCGGCCGCAAAGGCGGCAAGCTCACCAGACAGCACAGAGAGCACATGCCCTCCGGCCCGGTCTGAAAACGCCCTGAGCGTCCCGTCTTTCTTCGCCTTCGGAAAGCGCACCGCCGCGATGGCACTTAAGATTCGCGCGTACACAAAGCCAGACGCGACAGGGCCGGCTGTCCCCTCATCCATCACGGATAAAAGCCCTGCGGCAAGAAGCCCGTAGACGATGCCGTATATGACGGCAAAAGCGCCGACGTGCGGATCCTTCAGGATCTGCAGGCGCTCCTGTCGGTCCGCATAGGAGTGCACCGCGTCCTGCGTGTCAAGATACCCGTCCAGGTGAATGCCACCGGTGTAGAGGACGGGCAGAGCCGCCAGAAGAACGGCGCGCGCCATGTCCGGGATTCCAGACCACACAAGCAGGCGGAATGCCAGCCAGAAGCATGCTCCAAGGCCAGCGCCCACCGCCGGGAAGAAGCACAGAGCGTACTTCATGTCCCGGTCATTCCACGGGACACGCGGCACCGGCACCCTCGAATACATGGCAAATGCGATAATCAATGCCCGCATTCCGTCTCTCCCTCCTCTTCTTCCGTCTTGATCACCACCGGGATTCCTGCCACAAGCCGGATGACGGCGCGGGACACACCGGCAAGAGCAGCGTTCAGATGGCCGAGGCGCCGGATATAATCGATGGTCTCCCGGGCGTATGCCGCGCCGTCGCATCCGACTTCGTCTGTCACGACCGTGAGACTTCCCGTCTCCCCCGCCGCTGCGGCAAGTGTCGTCACATCCGCCAGCACGTCCGCCTCGTCCCTGGGAGATGGGGAGAAGCGTTCATTTGCCAGGAGGTTGCCGAGGTCCTCCAGCAGGATCTGATCGCCGGGACGGATGAGAGGAAGGATCTGCGTGAGATGTCTGTCCTTCTCCACCGTGTGAAAGCCTTTCCCTGCGCGCTGCGCCCGGTGGCGTGCGATTTTTTTCTGTGTCTCCGGGTCCGCGCCCGCGCGCATGGTGGCCAGATAGACGCGACGGCCGCCGGAAGTACAGAATCGCCGCGCCGTCATGTCCTCGGCGAATGCACTCTTCCCGCTGCCCGCGCCTCCGCTCACAAGATACAGATTCATGTTGTCTCCTCAAACCGCTCATACGGCGCTATGCCGATGTCTGCAAAGCGGCTCATCTGTTCGTAGACGCCAAGTGCCATGTCAAGCATCGGCAGAAGCATCACGGCCCCGCTGCCCTCGCCCAGCGACAGATCGGCGTGAAGCGGCGGATCCATGCCCAGCGCCGCCAGAATACAGTCTCCGCAGGCTTCTTTTGACCGGTGCGTCGGGATCAGGATCCCGCGCACGTCCGGGCAGATCTTTACAGCTGTCAGGGCAGCCGCCTGCGAGATAACGCCGTCCATCAGCACAGGAATGCGGTTCCTGGCCGCGCCCAGGTACAATCCGGTCATCATGGCGATCTCAAGGCCTCCCGCCGCCGCAAGCACACGGACCGGATCGGTCAGTTCCCGGATCCGGGAAAGCGACAGGGCGATCGCCTGAATCTTCCTCTCAAGGCCGGCATCACCCAGCCCCGCGCCCCGGCCCGCCACGGCCTCGGCCTTTCTGCCAAGGAAATGACCGGTCAGGACGGCGCTTGGCGTCGTGTTGCCTATCCCCATCTCACCGGTGGCAAGGATATCGTACCCTCGCTCTTTCAGCTCCCCGGCGAGCGCTTCCCCGGCAGCAAGCGCGGCGAGGCATTCCTCCCGGCTCATCGCGTCTTCTTTTGCAATGTCACCGGTCCCGCGCCGGACCTTCCGGTCCACAATCCTGCCGGTCACGAGTTCTTTGCAGGGATACCGGGGCGTATCCATCCCGGCGTCGATGACGAAAAGATCAGCGCCCGCCTTCCTGGCCAGAATGCTCGTGACACCCTTCCCGGCCGCCAGGTTCTCTGCGACCGTCTTCGTGACGGACGAACCGGTCTGCGTCACGCCCTCGCGCACAACGCCGTGGTCCCCCGCAAAGATGAGGAGCGCGCGGGACGTGAGCTTTACATCTTCTTTACCCTGGATCACGCCGATCTGCGTGATCAGCTTCTCCATCTTTCCCAGGGAGTCGATCGGCATGGCAAGCCCGTCCCAGCGCGCCTGAATCTTCCTGCGGAGCTCCGCTTCCTCCGGCGTGTCCTGCAAGCCCGAAAGTCCCGGCAGCCCGCTTTCGTCCCGGCCTGTCAGACAGCGGATCACAGCGCCGCAATTCTCCCTCCGGTGCGGGAAGTCACAGTGCATGCAGCTTTTCACCCGCGCGCCGCTTCGCGTCTTCACATACGTGTACGTTCCGGGGCAGTCGCGCAGGCCGTAAAGCGGGCAGTAGCAGAACAGGCAGTTGATCTCGGAAAGTCCCGTATGGCACGGATAGTACCGGCATGCCCTGTTTTCAAAAAAAGTGCTTGAATTGCCTGTATTGTCCATGAATTCCCCCTTCAGACCGACGCTTTCTTAAAAAGCGCCTCGATGGCCCGGATGTCAAGGCACTGCTCCAGCGTATCGGCGAGCCGGTCGTACTGCGACTGCCGGAACTGCCGGAAATCCTGCACCCTGACAGGCGCGGCGCCTGCTGCGCCAGGCTTCCCCGCCACAGCGCGAAGCAGGCTGACGAGTGCCGCGGCGGGCTCTTTTTTGTCAAAAAGCCCGTGCACATAGGTGCCAAGCACGTTCCCTGAGGAGAAAAACGTGACCGGCGCCCCGCCAGGCCCCACCGTCTCTCCCATGTGAATCTCATACCCTTCAAAGGGCTTCCCCGAGAGCATCGCCATCGCGCCTTCCGTCTCCGGTATCACGCCGCGCACCTGTCTCGTCGTCTTGGTACTTTTCAGGACCGTGCGGCACGGCAGCAGGCCGAGTCCGCGGACTGTGTCCGGTGTCCCGTGAAGCACCTCCACGCGCTCCGGGTCCGCGATCCATTCTCCCAGCATCTGGAAGCCGCCGCAGATCCCGAGTACCGGTGCGCCTTCTCCCGCCAGGCGGCAGACGGCATCCGCCAGTCCCTTCTGCCGCATCCACGCAAGGTCTGCGGGCGTGTTCTTGCTGCCCGGCAGAACAACGAGGTCCGGGCGGCCAAGCTGCCGGACGTTGCTCACATACCGCACGCTCACGTCCGGGAATTCATCAAACACGTCAAAGTCCGTGAAGTTCGACAGGCGCGGGAAGCGGATGACGGCGATATCCGTGTCCGGGTAGTGCGCCTCACCGGAGGCCTTCTGCCCGCTGTGTGCGTTGTGCCTGCATTCCGCCTTTCCCGGCGCAGCGCACCGCTGAAGGCGCTCGGACAGGGAGTCCTCGTCGTCAAGCGACAGGTGCATGTACGGGACGACGCCGAGCACCGGGCACGCGGTGCGCTCCTCGAGTTCCCGGATGCCGGGATCCAGGATACTTTGGTCGCCCCGGAACTTGTTGATGATCATGCCTTTCAGCAGCTCCTGCTCGTCCGGCATCAGAAGCGCTTTCGTTCCGTACAGCTGGGCAAAGACGCCGCCGCGGTCGATGTCGCCGACAAGCAGCACATTTGCACCCACCATCTTCGCGAGCCCCATGTTGACGATGTCGTCCTTGCGCAGATTGATCTCGGCAGGCGAGCCGGCTCCCTCGATCAGAATCAGATCCGCATCCCTCTCCAGTGTCCGGAACGCCTGCAGAACGTCCGGAATCAGATTCTTTCTGTACCCGTAATACGCCTTTGCGCCCATGACGGTTCGCACTCGGCCGTTGACAATGACCTGCGAGCAAGTGTCTCCGGACGGCTTTAAGAGGATCGGGTTCATGGCGGCGCGGGGCGCTACGCCTGCTGCCTCCGCCTGCATGACCTGTGCTCTCCCCATCTCAAGCCCTTCGTCGGTGATGAAGGAGTTGAGCGACATGTTCTGGGACTTAAACGGCGCAACGACAAGCCCCCGGCGCGCAAAGACGCGGGCAAGCCCCGCCGTTATCAGACTTTTTCCGGCACCTGACATCGTGCCCTGGATCATCAGAACCTCAGCCACCGTCTTCCTCTCCTCCATATCCGCGGGCCGTGATCAGCCGCCCGTCCTTCACGCGTGTCCTACTGTTCCCGATCACAACGGTCGTGAACATGTCGATCTGCTCGTCGTCTGCCAGTTCCTCCAGAGTCGTCAGCCTGCTCCAGGCGCCTTCCCGCCCGATCCGGCCGGCAAGCCCGCAGGGGGTTTCTTCCGGCACCCCGGCGTCTTTAAGGATCTTCACCGCACAGGCCAGCGTGCGGGGACGGCGGCGGCTCCTGGGATTGTAGAGCGCTATGACAAAGTCCCCCGCGGCAGCAGCTCTCAGCCGTTTCTCTATCACCTCCCAGGGCGTCAGATCGTCGGAAAGAGAGATCACGCAGAAGTCATTCATGAGCGGCGCGCCGAGCACAGCTGCGGCGCCCGTTGCCGCCGTGACGCCCGGGATCACCTCCACGCTCACATCCGGATACTTATCCGCCATGAAAAGAGCCGGCCCCGCCATGCCGTACACACCCGCATCGCCCGAACAGATCAGACACGTCGTCCGCCCGGAGGCGGCCGATACAAGTGCCTTCCGGACACGCGCAAGCTCGCCGCCCATCGGGGTACTTATGTACTCCTTGTCCGGGAAGCGCCCCCGCACAAGGTCAAGATACGCCGTGTAGCCGACTACCGTCTCCGATTCCGCAAGCGCCCTGTCCGCGCGCATCGTACAGTCATCCATTCCGCCGGGGCCTATCCCCGTCACATACAGCTTCTTCAAATGTCACCTCCTAGCGCTCCGTCACCTGATATAGCAGGGCGTTCACGATGGCCGCCGCCACATTGCTGCCGCCCTTGCGCCCGCGCGCCGCGATACACGGGGCGCTCTTCTGCAGAATCAGTTCCTTTGACTGCTCCGCATTGACAAAGCCGACCGGAACCGCGATGATGAGCGCCGGGCGGTATCCCCTGTCCATCAGCTCTGCCAGAGACAGCAGCGCCGTCGGTGCATTCCCTATGGCAAAGATCAGAGGCCGCGCAAGCGCCGCTGCCCTTTCCATGCTGACCCAGGAGCGCGTAAGCCCCCGTTCCCTGGCCTCCCGCGCGACATCCGGGTCGGAAAGGAAGTTCAGAACCTTTCCGCCAAGCCTCGTGAGACTGCGCTTGTGAATTCCGGCTGCCGCCATGGCCGTGTCCGTCACTATGTCCGTGCCCCGGGCAAGCAGCTCCTTCGCCGTCTCGACCGCGCCCTCCGTGAACACCAGATTCTTCTCATAATCAAAATCCGCCGTCGTGTGGATCACGCGCAGCAGCACCTGCATCTGGCCGTCCGAAAGGCCGGTTCTGCTCAGACTCTCCCGGATGATGGCAAAGCTCTTCTCCTCGATCTTATCCGGCGGGACCAGTTCAATTTCTCTCATCATGAAAATCCTTTCCAGGCAGGCGCGCCGCCCACTCTCTGCATCGGCCGATGAAGCGCGCTGCCATCCGCGGATCCGACCAGAAGTGGATGTGCGGGTAGCCCGCGAGCAGATTCCCCTCCGCAATATATCCGCCCCACTGCCGGTCGCCCTTGCGCACGGTGAAGGCGTCCTGCTTCGCGCCGGATACCGTCCGGTGGAACTCGTGGGCCCGCACGCACCCTCCCTTCGGCAGCAGCAGGGTGTCTTTTCCGGCCTGCAGACTTACGTAGCCGAAGTGCTGCAGCTTCTGCGTGAAGCGCGCCGCAGCCGGGATCACGCACGCCATCTGGTACACCTCTCCGTCCGGGTCCGCGAGACTGTCGTGCAAATACAGAAATCCGCCGCACTCGGCCAATGCCGGCATGCCGCAGGCAGCGGCCTTTCGCACACACGCGAGCATCGCCCGGTTGGCGGACAGCTGCCGCGCGTAAAGTTCCGGATACCCGCCGCAAAGGTAGAGCCCCGATATCCCCTCCGGAAGCCTCGTGTCTGTGAGAGGTGAGAAAAACGCCAGCCTCGCGCCGAGTCTTTCCAGCAGTCTCAGGTTGTCCTCGTACAAAAAACAGAACGCCGCGTCCCGCGCCACGCCGATAGTGACGTTTTCCCTACCAGGTGCTCTCTGCGCCACGAAGTCTGCCGCGAGATCTCCAGCGCCCGCAGGCAGCGCCGGCTGTGCCACGGCAAGCGGCGCAGCCCCGCGCGCCAGGCGCACAATCCCCTCCAGGTCAAGTGTCGCTTCTGCCATACGCCCGAGCTCTTCAATCTGCTCCTGCAGATCTGCCGTCTCATCCGGCGTGACCAGGCCCAGATGCCGGCTCGCGAGCGACGCCTTCATGCGGGGCATGTACCCGAGCGGCGTCACCCCCGCCTGCCGGGCAAGCCCAGCAAGAGCCCCCGCCACTCCGGGCGAAGCCTCGTTAAAGATGACACCGGCTATCAGCCCGTCGTCTGCAAATGTCCGGAACCCCAGAAGCTCCGCTGCGGCCGATCGGCTTCTCCCCCGGCAGTTCAGCACCAGAATCACGGGCGCCTCCAGGATCTTCGCGATCTCGTGCGTGCTTCCCGTGTCGCCGTTTTCAAGGCCGTCGAAATACCCCATCACACCCTCGATCAGGGCAAGATCCGCGCCCTGGCTGTTCTCTGCGAACAGATACCGCACCGTGTCCGCGGAAAGCAGGTACGAGTCCAGGTTGCGGCACGGGACATGAAGCACCCGCTCATGAAACATCGGGTCGATGTAGTCCGGCCCGCACTTGAAAGCGCGCAGATTCAGACCGCTTTTCAGTGCCGCCAGAAGCGCCATGCTCACCGTCGTCTTGCCACAGCCGCTTCCCGTACCCGCGACAAGGATTCTCGGTGTGTCACATATCACGAAGCACCTCCTGGCACCGCGATACGCTTACCGCGTCCGGTGCATCCTCCCGCGGGCGGCGTATGACGAGCAGGGCACAGCCGCTCACCTCCGCCGCCCGTACCTTTTCTGCCATACCGCCCGGCGCGCCCGAGTCTTTGGTTACCAGAAATCTGGCGCCGCAGCCCCGGATCGCGCGGACGTTTTCCTCCATGGTAAATGGTCCCTCAGCCGCCAGAATGTGCTCCTCCCGGATCCCCGCTTCCCTGGCAGCCTGCACCGAGTGCGGAAGAACTCTTGCGTACAGGCGCTCCTTCGCATCCCGCACGCCGGCGTACACGGGCAGATCCTTGCTCCCTGTCGTGAGCAGGATGTTCCCGTCCGTGCGGGAGAGAAACGCCGCAGCCCGGGCCGCATCGCTGAAGTACGCGGCGCCTTTGATCTCCGGTGTCTCCTCCCGCTTCACGCGGATGACTCTCCTGCCAGTCTTTACAGCTGCCGCGCGGATCGCGGCACTCACCCTTTCGGCATAGGGGTGCGTCGCGTCGATGACGCAGCGCGGGCGCGTGATTTCAAAAAGCTTCTCCATCTGCGGCGCGTCCTGCCGCCCGACAAGCACCCGGACATACTTCAAACCTGACGGCAGGACTTCAGCACCGTAGGGAGTCGCCACAAGCACGAGACTCCTGCGGTGCGTCTGCTCCAGGAATTCCACAAGTTCCTTTCCTTCCGTCGTTCCGCCAAAGAGCAGAAATTCAAAGTCCGTGAGTGCCGCGGCGACGGTCACATGGCGCTTCACCGTCTTTTGTATCAGAAGCTTAGTCCCTGACGTAAGCGCGCTGCGCTCGCAGACATTGTCAACCCCGGTGACGTCCTGCACAAAGGCGGACGCACTGACGCTGCCAGGCACCTGCGCCAGCGTCGCGGCCGGGAAGGTCAGAAAGGGCACGCCAAGCGCCCCGGCCGCCTCCCGCATTCCCGGCTCGTCTTCTTTTCTGTCAATCGAGGTGAGCGCGCATAGGGCTCGAAGATCAAACTGCTGTTCCTGAAGTGTGTCGCGGATGGCCGAGAGGATGTCATCCTTCCCGGCGCCTCTCCGGCATCCCACGCCTGCGACAAGCCGCCTCGGGACGAGCCGCAGGGCACCGGCATCGCCTGCCCCTGCCGTTTTCATGGAAATAACGACATCCGCGCCGTCCGGGGTCTGAGCCATCTCGTACGCCGCAGCTTCTTCTGCCTGTTTCCTGCCACACGTCTCATTCCGGGTGTCCCGCAGTTCCGGGAAAAGGTCTCTTACCTGCGGGTCAGCCCATATGCGCACCGGCGCGCCCGTAAGCGCCCTCACGGCGATCTCCTTTGCCGCCCGCATGTCATCAATCGCGCAGTCATGCTGCGCCGCGAACGTGTCCACAGCAAAGCGCCCCTGTGCATCGGTCGCCGTCGTCAGGATGGCCTTTGCGCCAAGCGCTTCTGCGAGGCACCGCGCAAGCGCATTCGCGCCGCCGATGTGCCCGGATAGAATCGGGATCACGTACTGCCCCTGCGGATCAATCACAAGGACCGGACTGTCCCATCGCTTGTCCCGCACCAATGGCGCGATGAGACGTACGGCGATGCCGGCGGCACTGATAAAGACAAGCGGGGACTTTTCTTCAAATGCCTCGCGCACCAGCGCCTTTCCGTCGTGAAACGGCACAAGTCCGGCGCATGTGTACCGGTCGAAAAGATACCCGCAGCAGACAGACCCGCGATCTTCAAGGTAACGGATGAGCTTCTGTGCTGTCACTGCCCCCGTCTTCGTGTAGGTGAGCAGCCGGATCGGCGCTGCGGTACCCGGTTGAAAATCCCGGGTCGTACAGCTTTGATCTGTCATATGTGTCTCCAAGAAATCCTCCCACCAGCAGCAGCGCTGTCTTATGTATGCCGTTTTCCTGCGCGCACCTGGAAAGGCTGTCCAGGCGGCAGCAGATTCTCTTCTCGTCCGGAAACCCCAGATGGTAGCAGATGGCGGCCGGTGTGTCCGGCGGATAGCCGCCATGTATCAGCTCCCGCATGACCTGCTCTGTTCTTCCGGCGGAAAGAAACAGCACCATGGATGCCCGGTGCGACGCGAGCAGCGCAAGGGACTCTTTCTCAGGAACCGGCGTGCGGCCCGGGCAGCGGGTCAGAATGACGGTCTGGCTGACTCCCGGGAGCGTGTACTCACACTGCAGAGCCGCCGCAGCCGCCTGAAAAGAGCTGACCCCCGGGCACACCGCAAAGGGAATCTGACGGCGGCGCAGCGCGTCCATCTGCTCCCGCACCGCGCCGTAAAGAGACGGATCGCCGGTGTGAAGCCGGACCGTCATGAGGTTCTTTTCCTCCGCACGCTCCATCGTCTGAATCACCTGTTCCAGCGTCATCTTCGCGCTGTCATACAGCGCGCACCCCACCTTCACGCTTTTCAGCAGCTCCGGGTTCACGAGCGACCCCGCGTAGATGACCACATCCGCGCCCGAGAGCAGCCGCTGCCCCCGGACAGTTATGAGGTCCGGCGCGCCGCTTCCGGCGCCGACAAAGTATACCATACCGACTCCTTTCCGGCTTTGCCCGCTCCTCTCATACATCTGCCTTCGCCCGGGCAAGAAGCTCGCCGGCCGCGTCCGTCTGTCCCAAAAGTCCCTGGCGGGAAGAAAACAGCACACATCCCGTCTTCAGTTCGCCCCGCACCCGCTCAGAGAGCCTGCGGTCGATGCGGACAAGAAGCCGGGAGAGGACCGCCTCCCATATCCCGTCTGCCATCATCGACTCAATCGCGTCCTCCGTCGTGTTGCAGGAGAGCACCCGCCGAAGCGCCGCCTCATCTGCCCCGGCTTCCACGCCGCACGCGGCCAGTGTCTCCATCCGCCCGTCCGCGATGTGCGAGTGGGTGTTGAAGATGCCGCTGCCAACCTTCACCAGCTTCCCGATGTGCCCGACAATAAGGGCACTTGAAAAGCCGTCTTCCACCGCCATGTCCAGTGCGTCCCCCAGAAAATTCGAACAGATGACGGCGCGCTCCGGCGCGATGCCGTATTGCTCCGAAAGAAATTTCAGCCCGAAATTCCCGGGTGCGATGATGAGGTCTGTATCTCTTAGCGCGCGCCGCTGGGACAGCTCTGCGCGGATCGTGTCCAGCAGCGCCTTCTCGCTCATCGGCTCCACGATCCCGCTCGTCCCCAGAATCGAGATACCGCCGGTGATCCCGAGCTTCCCGTTGAACGTCTTTCTGGCCGCCTCCTCGCCGCCCGGTACAGAAAGTGTGATCCGCACACCGCCCTCTGCTCCCTCCTCGTCAAGCACCTCGCCGACCTCCCGGCGGATCATGCTTCTAGGCACCGAGTTGATCGCCGCATCGCCCACGGGTCTGTCAAGGCCGGGCTTTGTCACGACGCCGACCCCCGGTCCGCCGCAGATCGCAACCTGCCCCGCGCCCGGAATTCTATCGGCCTTCGCGAAGATGAGCAGCCCGTCCGTCGCGTCCGCATCGTCACCGCCGTCCTTTCGCACCGCGCAGGACGCAGACGATTCTTCCAGCAGCGGCTGCTCGACCGGAAGAATGAGCGTCTTTCCGGCCGGGGTGCTGATGTGCACCGCCGTGCAGACCCGTCTTTCAAAGAGCATCTTTGCGGCCGCCTTCGCAGCGCCCGCCGCGCAGCTCCCCGTCGTGTACCCGCACCGCAGCTTCTTCCCGCCGCTGTATATCCAGCCCTGTCCCGCGTCCGTCATCTCTGCCTCCGACTGCCCGCCAGCGCAACGACGGTAACCGGGTTGTGTGCCACCATCAGATGCACATCTCCGGCAGCCTTTCCTCTGGCAACACTTACCTGTACGATCTCCGGATCTGCCGTCTCCAGCTCTTCTGCCGCCGCGAGCGCCTTCGCCAGATTCTCCGGTGTGACAAATGTCATCACAATGCGCACCTTCGGATTTTTTAATAGCAGCGCCGCAAGAATCTGCTTCAGATGCCCGCCTGTCCCGCCGATGAATGCGGCATCCGGCGCCGGAAGCTCCTCAAATGCGTCCGGCGCTGTTCCCGCAACAAGGCGCACATTGCCGCAGCCAAACCGCTTCGCATTGGCTGAGATGAGGCCACAGGCTTCCGGGTTGTTCTCAATGGCGTAAACGGCAGCTTCCGGCGCGCTTAGCGCCGCCTGGACGCTCACCGATCCCGTCCCGGCTCCGACGTCATAGAGCACGCTTCCCGGGCGCAGGTGCAGCTTCGCACAGACGATGTCCCGCACCTCTGCCTTGGTCATCGGGACGCGCCCGCGGCAGAACCGGTCATCGCTGATCTCCCCGGATTCCTCTTCAAAGGCGGAGGTTTCCCGCCTTTCGCCGCTTTCCTCTCTGCCGGAGATTGCGCCCGTGCCCGGGACTGCCGCCTGCACAATCAGGCAACAGGGGGACGGAATGTCATCCGGAAGGTCACCGGGCGAAACGCAGACGGTCATTTCGTCCGGGTATCCGAGCCGGGAGCCCAGAAAGAGCTTCACGTCAGAAAGGCCGGCTTTGATCAGGGATTCCTGCAGTCTGGCGAGATCGCTTCCGCTGCCCGGCAGGACGAAAACGCTGCCGTGCTGCCTCAGCGCGCCGATCACATCGCCCTCGCACCCGTGCAGCGACACGACCGGCATCTTCTCCCAGGAAAGCCCAAACGCGGCGCAAAGAAGCTGCAGGCTGGACAGCCCCGCGACCCGCCGCACGGTAAAGCCTGCCGCCTCGAGTGCTGTCTGCACACCGGCGGCACCGCTGTAGAAGCCGGTATCACCCGATACCAGCACACAGCCCTTTTCCCAGGAGTCATCTTCTGTAAAAAAGCGGACTACTGCTTCCGCGCGCCAGTCCGCCAGCTTCGGCACGCCGCCACATCCGAGCGCCTCCGCCAGGTCAAGCATGCGCCCGGCCCCTGCCAGCCGGTCCGCCTCAAGAATCGCCTGTCTCGCCCGCGCCGTCAGGTCCTGCGGATCACCGGATCCGATGCCCACGATCGTTATCAGACGCTGCATAGCCGCTCCTTTCCTGTGCCTGCCGCGCAGGCATTCCCGCGAATCTCTGCCCGGCGCCTTCCCGGCTCCGGGAAGCCGAAGGAGCCCTGTGCTCCCGTCAAGCGCCCCCGACGGCAGGCCGAAGAGCTGCGCAAGGTATCCATCCCCGAATATCTCCTCCGGAGGCCCGACGCGCGTGATCTTCCCGTCCGCCACGCACGCGATGCGGTCGCTCGCCTGCCGCGCCAGATCCAGCTCGTGAAGCGACATGATCACGGCCACATGCCGCGCGGCCGCCAGTGCGCGGATCCTCTCAAGGACCTCCAGTCTGTAGCGCAGATCGAGGAATGAGAGCGGCTCGTCAAGCACCAGAATCTCCGGCTCCTGGCACACCGCCCGCGCCAGTTTGATCCGCTGCCTCTGCCCGTCCGACAACTCGGCGAATGGCCTGTCCGCCACGTCCTGCGCAAGAAAGAAGCGGATCGCCTCATCCGCCTTCTGCCGGTCAGCGTCCGTGAGAATCCCGAGGCGCCCGGTGTAAGGGTACCTGCCCATCTCCACCACGTCCCGGCCGGTCATGTTCTCGGGGCGGATGCGGTCTGTCAGGACAACAGCGCAGCGTTTCGCGCGCTCCGCCGCCGAAAGCGTCTCTCTGTCCTGCCCGAGGTAGAACACACGCCCGGCCAGGGCCGAAAGCTGCCCCGCTATCGTCTTCAGGATCGTCGACTTGCCGGCGCCGTTGCATCCGATGAGCGTCATCACCTCGCCCGGCGCGACACTCAAGGAAACGCCCCCGGCCACGACGCGCTTTCCGTACCCGGCAGACATTCCCTCCGTCTTCAGGCCCTTCTCCGCACAGTCTGTCCATTTCTCATTTCTCTTTCCTTCAGTCACGCCGCGCTCCTTTTCTGCGGATCATCATCGCGACGACCACCGGTGCCAGGACCACCGCCGACACACTGCTGGCCGCCACCTCCGTCGGCGCAAACAGCAGACGCGCAAGCCCGTCACAGGCAAGCGTCACCGCCGCCCCGCCAAAGAAACACACCGGGATCAGCACAAGCGGCCTTGCCTCGGCTGTGGCCGTTTTCATCAGGTGCGGAACCGCGATGCCCACAAAGGAGACAGGCCCGGCAAATGCCGTCGCCGTCGCGGAGAGCAGGCTTGAGAGCAGAATCAGCGCCGCCCGCAGCCACCGCACATGTACCCCCAGGCTTGCGGCGAGATTCTCCCCCAGCTGATACGCGCCGACAGGCTTTGACAGGAGCAGCGCCGCCGTGCACGCCGGCACGATGACCGAAGCCATCAGCGCGGCGTCCGTCATGTTCAGCCCCGAGAACGACCCCTGGGACCAGTTGTGCAGGTTGACGATATTCGAATCATCGGCAAAGGTCACCAGCAGATCCGTCACCGCAGAGGCCGCGTACCCGATCATGATGCCGCAGACGACCAGCACGGACATATTCCGCACGCGCAGCGAGATCAGGAGGACAAATCCCGTGGCAAGCAGCGCTCCCGCGAAAGCCGCCAGGATCTGGGCACCAGCGGAGACGGCCAGGCCGCGGGATATGAAGGCGACCATGACCAGCGCCACGAAAAGCCTGGCGCCCGAGCTGATACCCAGAATGTACGGCCCCGCGATGGGGTTCGCAAAAAATGTCTGCAGAAGATACCCAGATACAGACAGAGCGCCGCCCGCGAGCAAGGCACAGAGAATCCTC
Source organism: uncultured Lachnospiraceae bacterium (assembly GCA_900314255.1). GTDB lineage: Bacteria > Bacillota > Clostridia > Lachnospirales > Lachnospiraceae > UBA4285. The sequence continues at coordinate 16,098 of OMUP01000213.1, forward strand.
GGCAGCCGGATCTTCAGAATCACGTCTGCCTCAGACTTCTCCCCTGCCCTGCCCGCAAGTATCGCAAGGATCCTCGACACCGGGATCTTCGTGCTGCCGGCGGACAGATTCCAGAACACAAGTGCTGCAAGCGCCAGAATTAGTCCTATAAGAACCGGGATCCACCGTTTCCGTACATCTGTCATGAGAGTTTCTCCATCGTGAGCAGATTGTCCGGGCTGTCCCCGGTGAGGATTCTGTTCACGTCCAGTATAAAGTCGCAGCTGCTCGTCACGCACTGGAAGAAGTCCGCGTCGGTGCAGTACACCTGCCCGCTCTTCACCGCCGCGAAGTCCGCGAGCACGGAATTCCTGGCGATAAGATCGCTGATGCTTCCGATCTGTCCCTCGATCGCGCTGTTGTAGATCAGGACGTCGCAGTCTTTCGCCTCCCGGTAGAAATCTTCCATCTGCACGTGCATCGTGGAGAGCGCGTTCTGATCTTCGGACGAGATCGCAAGGCCGTTCAGGGCGTAGACGCCTCCGCCGTATTCAATCATCTTCGCGATGTAGCCGCCCGGCTTGTGCACGGTCACGGCGCCGCCTGATGTCACCGAGAAGAACGCAACCGTCCTGCCCGTGCTCTGCGCCAGTAGAAGCGGCTGAACGCGCGCCTCTTCTTCCTGAAAAAAGGCGTCCGCCGCCTCCTCTTCTCCGAACAGTATTCCGTAGAGTTTCATCCACTCCAGTCTCCCCAGCGGGTCGTCCTCGTAGCTTGAGCGCTCCACGAGCACCGGAATGCCGAGTTCCTCCAGCTTCTCCTTCACCTGCGGGGAGTGGTAGATCATCGTGTTCTCGATGGCAAGATCGCAGCCGCCCGACAGCAGCATCTCGTAGTCCGGCTTGCTGTACTTTCCGGCGTAGGTGATCGCCCCGCTTTCCATCGCCTCTTTCGCGTCATCCACATACCAGTCCTCGGCCTTCAGGCAGGAAAAGGCGACCTGTCCCAGGCCGCCGGCCGCATCGATCAGATCCATCGCCGGCGTTGAGGCCACGTAGACGTGCCGGAGCGGCTGCTTCAGCACCACAGCCCCCTCCGGCACCGACTCCGGAACCTCTTTTCCCTCCGGCACCACCAGGAACTGCCCTTCGTCCCGGATGTCGACAAGTCTGCATCCCTCGTAGTCCGATACGGAAAACATCGTGGCATAGGAGAGTTCCGGCACCTCCGTGCCCGCGCCCGCATTCGAATCGCTTCCGGCGGTCGCAGCCGCATGGCTTCCGCCGCCCGCATTGCTTCCGGCGTCCGCCTTGCCGCACCCGGAGAGCAGAAGCACTGACGCAATGATGCAGGAAACAAGCCTTCTTTTCACTATTTTCATAATTATCCGTCCACTTTTTCCTGTCCGTATAGAGCCATTGCTCGGGCGGCCGCCACGCATCGGAAAGCAGGTTCTCGGGAAGATTCCGATGACACCCACTCTTTCCATACGGCCGCCGCGCATCGGAAAGCAAGTTATGTGGCTTGCCCCGATGCTTTTTTGACTTCCCTGCCGGCTGCCTGTCATCGGAAGTTTTTCCTCCCGTCACTCCTTTGAGAAGATCAGGGTGTACTCGATTTCGTGCGGTCTGCTCATGGCTGTCGTGTCGGCAATCACGTCGATGGGGATGTCATAGCCGCTGACCGGAATCGTGAAGGTCGAGCTGCCGCCTTCATTCTCATTCAGATACCTGGTGCCGTCAACGACCATGTAGTCGTAGTTCGCGGAGTTCCAGACGATCACGGCCTGTGTGATCTGACCGTCCACCTCGGTGATGCTGCACGGGCTTTCGACGGCAGACTTGCCGCTGCCGCCCTCGAGGGTCACCCGGGCTGTCCCGGTCGTCTCGATTCCGGACGCGCCGCGTCCATTGCTGTCTGAGAGCGCCCCGGAGCCAGCGTCAGAAGACGAGCCGGAAGATGTACCGGTGACCACGCCGGAAGCCGCGCCGGAAGAAGTGCTCTCCGGCTGCGGGTCGGTCACGCTCACCTTGTGATCGTACCAGACCCCCTTTGTCCCCAGGATCGCGAGGTCAAACTCCTCACCGAGTGCCGGCACCGGGATATCGTATCCGAAGACTTCCTCTGTCGAGCCGTCGGCGTACTGCACCGTGTCAACCGTCGGGGAAAGCAGCGCCGCGCCGTCTTTCTGCGCGTCTTCCGCCGTACCGGCGAAAAGATTAACAATGCTCTCAGACGGAAGCGTGATGTGAAGAGACATCGCGCCGTCCTTCACCGTGAGCGTCCCGCGTCCGTCACATGCCTCATTGACATGAAACATCGAACTGTCCGTGCCAAAAGCGGCGCTGTAGGTGCCGTCAGAAAGAGAATCGGGCGACGCCGCACCCCTGCCGGAAGAAGGGGACTCTGCCATGGAAGCAATGGCATCCTTCGTGTGAGAGACGTACAGGTCCTGGATCTCCTGAATCTCACCCAGACCTGCGATCTGACAGGTCACGGATGAAAACGCGCCGGACGCCGTGAACTGACTCTTCCAGGAATCCGCGTCATCACCCGCCATGTCGTTGTTGGCGTGATCGCCCGCGACCACCATCAGCGGCCGAAGGACGACTTTCGTGAAGCCGGCATTCCTCACCTTTTCGATGACCGCATCGCAGGCGGTGTCCGACGGCTCACCCTCAACCGTGCCGATGAACACATTGCCGCAGTCCAGATCCTCCATCTGGCTCTGCATCTGGTCGTACGTGATGCTCGCCGTGTGGGACGTCCCGTGTCCCATGAAGACAAATGCGGTCCCATCCGCTTCGGCCTCTGCCAGGCTGCCGTACCCGGCGGTCTTCACAGCCTGCGCGGTAACTGCTCTTGCCACTGTCTCCTTGTCGGAGTTGACGGTGCCTGTGCTCTCTCCGACCTCGCCCAGAAGCGGCTCCGCCACGGTCACGGTCTGAAAGTCTTCCCGGTAACTGTCCAGGCTGGCGACGATCTCGTCATACTCCGCGCCGTGCATCAGATGCGTCGGCTGCACGACAAGATTCCTGACGCCGTTATTCACCGCGCGGTCAAGCGCCTGTGACATGTTATCGATGGACTCGCCGTCGCGCGCCTCAATGTGGTTGATGATGATCTGCGAGCTGAAGGCGCGGCGGACCGACCAGTCCGGATACGCCGCCTGCAGCGCCTTCTCGATTCCGCCGATGTCATCTGCCCGGCTGTCATTGTAGGATGTCCCGAAACTCACGACCAGGATCTCATTTTCGCCGATCCCGTCCGCATTCAGCGGATCATCCTTTGCCGCGTCGCCCGTGTCAAGCCCGAAGTACTCCGGTGATGCGTTCTCGCCTTTCACCAGCGCTTTCTGCGCGTCCGTCAGCGCGTCCCACGCGTCTTTTGCCGCCCTGCACTGTGCGTCCGTCTCATCCGTGCGCTCCTGCACATAGATCGCGTCGATCAGATCCGCGACGTGCTTCGCCGCCTCCATGTCCGACGCCGACGCCGTCGCCTGCGTCCCTCCGGACGCGCCGCACCCCGTGAGAAGTACCGCCGCCATCAGCGCCGCCGCGGCAGATGCGGCCGCCCTTTTCCGTTTCCTCATGAATCCTCCTGCAATCCTCAAGCTGCCTTCACCGGACCCGGACGCACGAAGAGCGTACGATAAAAAAGGCACCTCTGAAATCTATTCAGAAGGCGCCCGAAACAAACCATCCTGCCAGGGCGCATGAAAAAAGCCCTGGAGAACGTCTGTACGATCAAGCCCCCGTGATCCGGAATCCGATTCCTGTACTTTTGAAAACGGCAGGTTTCCTGGCTTGGAGATCTTCGCAGGCAAAGGCACCTTCCCGCCAGAAGCTTGCGCCTCCGGCAGTGGCGGCCGCTTACGGCCTCCTTTGCCTGCTCCCTCGATACAGTGACGGGATCGTACAGGACTCTCACCTGTTTCCCTTTTAACCGGCAGCCGCCGCAGAAGCAGCTGCCGGCACCGTTTTCTCAAAATTATACATTAAATACCTGCCGTAAAAAAATCAGAGTTCACATCGCACAAGTGCAACGCGAGCTCTGATTTTGGCGCAGACATAATGCAATTCTTCTGAATTACATCACAAAGTGCGTCTAAATACAACCAACAATATAATCAGACTGGCAAAACGGTTGAAAGCTGATCGTAAATCATGACTTTCACCACAAAATGATACCTATAATTCCTCCCCATTACTTGCAATACATTTCTGGAACCAATAAAAACTCTTTTTCTTATATCTGGCGAGATCCCGTCGTTCGTCTTCTGTCTGACCTCGGTTCACATAAACAAAACCATATCGCTTTGCCATCTCTCCACTGGAGCTGAGCAAATCAATTGGTCCCCATGTGAGAAATCCTAGTAAATCCACTCCATCCTCAATCACGGCATTTTTCAGCTGTGAAATATGATCTCTCAAATAATCAATTCTATAATCATCTTCTACCGTATTATCTGAATTCAACTGCTCATGTACTCCTATTCCGCACTCCATGACAAAAACAGGAAGCCTATATCGTTCCCACATCGATTTTACAATTATTCGAATTCCAATCGGATCGATATTCCATTTCCATTCTGTCTTAGAGCAGTATGGATTAGCTGGTATCCTGGATTTTAATCTGCGGTCGCAAAAACCATCTTCATCAAAGTTTAGCATCTTTGCACTGGCAAGTTCTGTCTGATAATAACTCACCGAAAGGAAATCCATTTTCCCCTGCGACATAAGTTCTAAATCTCCCGGCCGCACCGGATTCACACCAGCACGTCTCCAGTAATTCAAGAGAGCTTCCGGATATTTTCCTGTTGCGAATATCTCACAGGCATCAAAAGTTTCCCACTGATTTATGCATTCCGCCGCCAGAACATCATCAGGCTTACAGCTTTCAGGATAAAAATAACGAGTATTTATCATTCCGGTAGCCTGAGAACCAGGTGCATACTCATGAACAAATCTCGCTGTTATGGCAGAAGCAAGAAAATGGTGATGATATATCCTTGCCTCCGCCGCCGCTCTCTTATCATGTGGCATAGCTTCCGGCAGCATTCCACATGCTATTTTTACGGCTCCGTTCTGCTCATTAAAAGGCATGTAAAATCTTACTCTGCTGCCAAAATGCCGGATAACCGCACGTGCATAT
>OMUP01000212.1 GCA_900314255.1 uncultured Lachnospiraceae bacterium
ATGCAGATCGGATAAGGAGGAGAAATGTCAGCAACAGGAATTGCAACGGAAATGACTCTGGATCTGAAAGAGCTTAAGCAGGAAGTAAAGAGCGCTGCGCAGGAGCTTCTCGCGGCGGCAAAGCTCGAAAAGGGTGACATTTTTGTCGTCGGCTGCTCATCGAGCGAGATCGCGCATCACAGGATTGGGACATTTTCCAGCGAGGAAATCGGGCAGAGCGTCGTGACGGCGCTGCACGAGGTGCTCGATCCAGCCGGGGTCTACCTGGCGGCGCAGTGCTGCGAGCATCTGAACCGCGCGATCATCATCGAAAAGCGCTGCGCGCGCGAATACAGACTTCCGATCGTCAACGTTGTGCCGCAGCTGAAAGCCGGCGGCTCCTTTGCGACCGCCGCGTACAAAGCCTGCGAGAGCCCGGTGGCTGTCGAGCACATCCAGGCGCAGGCCGGCATGGACATCGGCGACACCCTGATCGGCATGCACCTGCAGCCGGTCGCGGTTCCGTTCCGCACCAGACAGCAGTACGCCGGCAGCGCGCACATCGTCTGCGCCCGCACCCGCCCGAAGTACGTCGGCGGTGAACGCGCGCACTACGACGAGTCGTTGAAATAACCTGCGGCAAATGAAATAAAAAGGCAGTGTAAAAGCACAGCCATTAAAACAGAAAAGAAAAAAGGACGTATGAAAACTATAAGCCTTCACACGTCCTTTTTGCATATTATTTTTTATTCTTCCGCTTCGTCCCATTTATCTGAAATTGCTGTTTCCATTTCGTCTGTGAGGTCATCCTCAGACTTCAAACCGTCCGGCGGCGCCGCACGGCAGGATGAAACCGCTGTCCTTCACGGGCAGTCCGATTTCTGAGGCGCTCACACGGGCTGTTTTGATGCCCGGATACTTCGGCAGGAGTGCGGTTGAAAGAAGATACGTCAGAACGCCCGGCTGCAGGCCGGTCGTGTAGGCATTGAGGATAAAGAAGAGCGGCGTGTCGCTCATGAGCTGTGCGGTCAGTTCCACCAGCTCGTAGATGTTGTCCTCCATCTTCCAGATCTCGCCCTTCGGACCGCGCCCATAAGACGGCGGGTCCATGATGATGCCGTCATAGTGATGGCCGCGGCGGATCTCCCGCTCGACGAATTTCCGGCAGTCATCCACCAGCCAGCGGACCGGCGAGTCGGAAAGGCCGGACGAAGCGGCGTTTTCCTTCGCCCAGGACACCATGCCTTTGCTCGCGTCGACATGCGTGACGGAGGCGCCGGCAGCGGCGCAGGCGATCGTCGCCCCGCCCGTGTAGGCGAACAGATTGAGAATCCGGGCCGGGCCGCCATGTGCCGTCCGGGCAGCAATTTTTTCGGCGCACCAGTCCCAGTTCACGGCCTGCTCTGGGAACAATCCGGTGTGCTTGAAGCTGAACGGCTTCAGATGAAAGGTGAGCGGCTGGCGAAACGCCGGATTGTCATAGGAAATCGTCCAGGTCTTCGGCAGCGAGAAAAACTCCCACTCGCCGCCGCCGCTGCGGGAGCGGTGATAATGGCCGTTGCAGTGCCTCCAGCCGGAATCTTTTTTCTCCGTGTTCCAGATCACCTGCGGATCCGGCCGGATTAGTGTATAATCTCCCCAGCGCTCCAGTTTTTCGCCCTGCGAAGCGTCGAGCACTTCATAACTCTTCCATCTGCTGGCTGTCCACATCTGTCTTCCCTCCGTGAATACAGACATCATACCATACAGACGGGACGCGCGGCGAAAAATATGACAAATGACGACACAGGAAAACTTTTATGAATATACTGAATCTTGAACATATCAGCAAAAATTTCGGGACCAAGGAACTGCTCACAGATGTGAGTCTCGGCGTGAACTCCGGCGACAAGATCGGAATCATCGGTGTGAACGGCTGCGGCAAGTCCACGCTGCTGAAAATCGCGGCAGGTCTCACGCAACCGGACGACGGACAGGTGGTCTGCGGCCGCAGTGTGCGCGTGCGGTACCTGCCGCAGACGCCGGAATTCGACGGTGATGAGTCAATTCTCACATTTGTCATGCGGGAGAATCCGCAGGCGCCGGAAGCCGAGGCCTGCAAATGGCTGAATCAGCTGGGGCTGACAGACCCGGCTGTGCGCGTCGGGACACTTTCAGGCGGGCAGAAGAAGCGGGCGGCGCTGGTGCAGGCGCTCATGTCTCCGGCGGAGGTGCTGCTGCTAGACGAGCCGACAAACCATCTGGACGCGGAGATGATCGAGTGGCTGCAGAATCAGCTCACGGCATTCAAGGGCGAGCTGCTGCTGGTGACGCATGACCGCTATTTCCTGGACGCGGTGTGCAGTCGGATTGCGGAAATCGACCGCGGGAAGCTGTTTACATATGAAGGAAATTACGCCAGATATCTGGAGCTGAAGACGGCGAGGGATGAGGCGGAGAAAAGCGCGGAGAAGAAGCGGCAGAATTTTCTGCGCACGGAGCTTGCGTGGATCCGGCGCGGGGCGCTGGCCAGAGGAACGAAGCAGCAGGCGCGGATTGACCGCTTCAATCAGGCGAAGGAAGAATCTGCCCAGGCCCGCAGGCATATGGAGCTGGAAAGTGCGCCGCTTGTGGTGGACGCGCTCTCCTCGCGCATGGGCCACAAGACGGTTGAGCTGAGGGATGTCAGCAAGTCTATGGGCGGCAGGCTGTGCGTGAGCCAGTTCACAGCCATTTTCCAGCCGAATGCCCGCATCGGCATCATCGGGCCGAACGGCTGCGGCAAGTCGACGCTTCTGAAACTGATCGCCGGGGAACTTCAGCCGGATGAGGGAATCATTGAGACGGGCGGCACGATCCGCGTCGGATATTTCTGCCAGGAGAACGAGCCGATGGACGACTCACTCACAGTGCTGGAGACAGTGAAGAAGATCGGCGAGTATCTGCCCACGCGGGACGGCCTGATGAGTGCGTCGAACATGTGCGACCGCTTTCTGTTTCCGCCGGCCATGCAGTTCACGAAGGTCGGGAAGCTCTCCGGCGGCGAGAAGCGCCGGCTGTTTCTGCTGCAGGTTCTGATGGGCCGCCCGAATGTGCTGCTGCTTGACGAGCCGACCAATGATCTGGATATTCAGACGCTGGAAGTACTCGAGGATTTCCTCGACCGCTTCGACGGAATTGTGATCACCGTCTCGCACGACCGGTATTTCCTGGACCGCACGGTCACGAGGATGTACGCGAACGAAGGCGATGGCAAATGGACACAGTACGAGGGCGGATACTCCGATTATTATAGGAAGAAAAAGGAACGGGAAGAGGCAGCGGCCGAAGAAGAAAAGCGAAGAGCGCAGATGCTTAAGGGCCTGACAGCGGGAGAGTCAGACGCGGCCGGACCGAAAGAAGCGGCCACAGCAGCCGGACGGCGGCACCAGCGGCGTCTCTCTTATAAAGAACAGAGAGAGTGGGACAGCATTGAAGATGAAATCAGCGCACTGGAGGAAAAGTCGGCAAGTCTGGAGCAGGAAATGGCGGAAGCCGCTTCGGATTATGACCGACTGATGAGCCTGACGAAGGAAAAGGAAGAGACCGACGCGAAACTGGAAGAGCGCATGAACCGGTGGGAAGAGCTCAGTGAACTGGTGGAGTCGCTGGAAAAGCAATAATGACTGTTGTCGTCTCTCGTGCTATTCCGGCCGATTCCGCAGGCGGATCGTCCGGTCTTGCACGGAGACTGGACTTATACAGAAAAAAAACCTTGCATCTTACTTGCAATGCGTGTATACTGCGATTGTTGTGGCATGATAGCTGTGAAACGGAGGTTGCTCTGAGCACAAAAGTGTCCGGAGGTTTTCCGCGGAGCGAATGTCAAGGCCGGCTAATGCATCTGACCGGCGCAAACCTGGCGACAAGTCACTGTACAGAAATCTGTTAGGAAGAACAGAAAAAGTGCGCGCATTTGCCATTGTGCACAGGACACGCACGGATATGTTGTACAGTCACCGCTTGTCGTACTTCGAAAAAGTGCGAATATGGAGGCGACTTTTTTTATGGCAGGAACAAGAATTATCCTTAAGGCTTATGATCACAAGCTTCTCGACCAGTCCGCAAAGAAGCTGGTTGACAATCTGAAGAACGCTGGCGCTACGGTTTCCGGACCGGTTCCGCTTCCGACAAAGAAGGAAGTTGTTACGATTCTCCGCGCCGTTCACAAGTACAAGGATTCCAGAGAGCAGTTCGAGCAGCGCACGCACAAGAGACTGATCGACGTTATCAACCCGACACCGGAAGCTATGAAGGTTTTCAACAAGATCGAGTTGCCGGCTGGTGTTGAAGCAAATCTGAAAGAGATCAGAAAGTAATTAAACAGATCGAATCATCCGGCTTGTCCGCAATACCGTTTAGATGCAGCGGGATGCGCTTGAGAAGGATGTTTTGATACATGGCAGTCCGGGATTTCCCGGTAACTTTCTAGAATGACAGAATGCGCTGAAAGGGTAAAGGTTCATCATTCTGTCCGCTGTAGAAAACAGGAGGAGTATTATGAAAAAGGCTATTTTGGCAACGAAAGTCGGAATGACTCAGGTTTTCGATGAGAACGGCATTCTGACTCCGGTAACTGTCCTCCAGGCTGGTCCCTGTGTTGTAACACAGGTAAAGACAGTCGCAAACGACGGTTACGACGCGGTACAGGTTGGTTTCGCTGACGTAGATGAGAAGCACGTCACAAAGCCGGTCAAAGGCCACTTCGACAAGGCAGAGGTTCCTTACAAGAGATTTGTAAGAGAGTTCCGCTTCGAGAACGCCGCTGACTACAAGGTTAAGGACGAGATCAAGGCAGACATCTTCGCAGCTGGCGACAAGATCGACGCAACCGCGATCTCCAAGGGCAAAGGCTTTCAGGGCGCCATCAAGCGTTTCGGCCAGTCCAGAGGACCGATGGCGCATGGTTCCAAATTTCACAGACACCAGGGCTCTAACGGCTCCGCTACGACTCCGGGCCGCGTAAAGAAGGGCAAGGGAATGCCGGGACATATGGGTTCCAAGAGAATCACCATCCAGAACCTTCAGGTTGTCAAGGTTGATGCCGACAAGAACCTGATTCTGGTCCGCGGTGCAGTTCCGGGCCCGAGAAAGGCACTGGTCACAATCAAAGAAACCTCCAAGGTTTCCAAGTAAGACAGTAAGGAAGGAGGAACACACAGATGGCAAATGTATCTGTATACAATATGAGCGGCAGCGAAGTCGGGACGATGGAGCTGAACGACAAGGTATTCGGCGTTGAAGTCAACGAGCACCTGCTCCACGAAGCAGTTGTCAACACACTCGCAAACAGACGCCAGGGCACACAGGCAGCAAAGAACCGTTCTGCAGTTTCCGGCGGCGGCAGAAAGCCATGGAGACAGAAGGGCACAGGCCATGCAAGACAGGGCTCGATCCGTGCTCCGCAGTGGAAAGGCGGCGGCGTTGTATTTGCACCTCAGCCGAGAGACTATTCCTACAAGCTGAACAAGAAAGAGAAGAGAGCTGCTCTGTTCTCCGCTCTGACATCCAAGGTTAACGACAACAACATGATCGTCCTGGATGAGTTCAAACTTGACGAGATCAAGACAAAGAAGTTCGTTGAGGTTCTGAAGAACCTCAAGGCTGACAAGGCTCTGATCGTTCTTGACGGCGACAACGCAAACGTTCTTCTGTCCGGAAGAAACGTAGCCGGCACGCAGATCATCGGGAGCGCAGACCTGAACACCTACGACGTTCTCAAGTACGACAAGCTGATCCTCACAAAGGCTGCTGTCGAAAGAATCGAGGAGGTTTACGCATAATGGCAGACATCAAGTATTACGACGTCATCCTCAAGCCGGTTGTTACCGAGCAGTCGATGGCTGATTCAGCAGACAAGAAGTACACCTTCCTGGTTAACCCGCAGGCCAACAAGACTCAGATCAAAGAAGCTGTTGAGAAGATGTTCGACGGCGTCAAGGTCGTAAAGGTCAACACACTGAATGCTCAGGGCAAGACCAGAAGAGCAAACCGCACCGATGAGGGCAAGACAGCCAAGATCAAGAAGGCTGTTGTAAAGCTCAGCGAAGACAGCAAGGATATCGAGATTTTCCAGGGACTGTAATTCGCCGGTCAGATGTGTAGAAAACAATATTACACATAGTTGAAAAAAGGAGAAACAAATGGGAATCAAGGCTTATAACCCATATACGCCTTCCAGAAGGAATATGACAGGTTCCGATTTTTCCGAGATCACCAAGAAGACCCCGGAAAAGTCACTCATCAAAGTTCAGGCCAAGACAGCCGGACGCAACAATCAGGGCAAGATCACCGTTCGCCACGCAGGCGGCGGCAATCGTCAGCACTATCGTATCGTTGACTTCAAGAGACTCAAGGACGGAATCCCGGCCAAGGTTATCGGCATTGAGTACGATCCGAACCGCACAGCCAACATCGCACTGATCTGCTATGCAGACGGCGAGAAGGCTTACATCCTCGCTCCGGAAGGCCTCACGGACGGCATGACCGTCATGAGCGGCCCGGACGCAGAAGTGCGCGTAGGCAACTGCCTTCCGTTCGAGAAGATCCCGGTTGGTACCATGGTTCACAACATTGAGCTGTATCCGGGCAAGGGCGGCCAGATGGTCCGCGCAGCCGGCAATGCGGCACAGCTGATGGCGAAGGAAGGCAAGTACGCTACACTGCGTCTTCCGTCCGGCGAAATGCGTATGGTTCCGATCGAGTGCCGCGCAACCATCGGTGTTGTAGGCAATGGCGACCACAACCTTATCAATCTTGGCAAGGCAGGCCGCAAGAGACATATGGGCATCCGCCCGCACGTAAGAGGTTCTGTCATGAACCCGAATGACCATCCGCACGGCGGTGGTGAGGGCCGCGCTCCGGTAGGACGTCCGGCTCCTATGACTCCCTGGGGTAAGAAGGCTATGGGTGTTATCACCCGTAAGTCCAAGAAGTCTTCTGACAAGCTTATCATCAGAAGAAAGAACGGCAGAGGAATCAAGTAAAGAAAGGGAGGACACGACTACATGTCTCGTTCGTTAAAGAAGGGGCTGTTCGTTGATGACAGCCTTATGAAGCAGATTGATAAATATGCGGACTCCACGGAAAAGCCGATGATCAAGACCTGGTCCCGTGCTTCCATGGTCATCCCGAAGATGGTTGGTTTCACGATCAGCGTTCACAACGGCCGCAAGCATGTTCCGGTTATGATCACAGAGGATATGGTCGGCCACAAGCTTGGTGAGTTCGTTGAGACAAGAACCTTCCGCGGCCACCGCAAGGTTGACGAGAAGACCTCGGGCTGATTGTGAAAGGAGGACATTTAAATGGCTAAGGGACACAGATCTCAAATCAAGAGAGACAGAAATGCGGTCAGAGATACAAGACCGAGAGCAACGGTTTCATTTGCCAGGGTATCCGTTCAGAAAGCCTGCTATATTCTCGACGCAATCCGCGGAAAGAGCATTGATGAGGCGCTGGCAATCGTAACATATAATCCGAGATATGCTTCGGAAGTTCTTCGTAAGCTTCTTCGCTCGGCAGCAGCAAATGCTGAGAACAACAATGGCATGGATCCTGCAGGCCTCTATGTTGAGGAGTGCTATGCGAACCGCGGCCCGATTATGAAGAGAATCCAGCCGAGAGCGCAGGGCAGAGCCTACAGAATCGAGAAGAGAACCAGCCATATCACTGTTGTTCTGAATGAGAGATAAGGAAGGAGATTTACATGGGACAGAAAGTAAATCCGCATGGCCTCAGAGTTGGCATCATCAAGGGATGGAGCTCCAACTGGTATGCAAGCAAAGAGGATTTTTCTGACAACCTCATGGAGGATCAGAAGATCAGAAAGTATATTAAAAACCGTCTTTTCCTCTCCAACAAGGAAAAGGGATCGATGGGCGCTGCACAGGATGAGCTGAAGTCTCTTCTTGATGCAAGAGCAAAGCTCAAGGCTGACTACAAGGCCGCTTCTGCAAAAGCTGCTGAGGAGCAGACCGAAGAGGACAAGGCTGTCATCGCCGGCTACGAGGATACACTCAAGAAGAATCAGGAAGATGCAGCTGCCATCCGCAAGGAAATCGAGAAGGAGACCAAGAAGCACTCCATTTTCGAGAGCGCAATCAGCCACATCGACATCGAGCGCACGAATTCCAGACTGAAGATCACTGTTTACACCGGCAAGCCGGGTGTTATGATCGGACCGAAGGGCGCGAACATCGAAGCTCTTAAGAACGATCTCTGCAGAGATCTCAAGATCAAAGTAAAGAAGAACGGTGCTGCTGACGGCAAGAAGAGAACATACGCTTCTGTTGACATCGACATCGAAGCAATCGAGAATCCGGAACTGGATGCTCAGCTTGTAGCTGAGAACATCGCTGATCAGCTTGAGAAGCGTATCGCATTCCGCCGCGCTATGAAGAACGCCATCGACAAGACGATGATGGCTGGCGCGAAGGGAATCAAGGTTCAGTGCTCCGGCCGTCTTGCAGGTGCTGATATCGCCCGCAGCGAGATTCACAGCCGCGGCACAATTCCGCTTCAGATGCTCCGTGCAGACATCAACTATGGTTTTGCAGAAGCCAACACAACCTATGGTAAGGTTGGCGTGAAGGTTTGGATCTATGAAGGCGAGATTCTCCCGACGACAAGAAGAGAAGGTCAGAGAGACAATGACCGTCGCGGAAGAAAGTTCGACAACAAGCGCCCTGCCAGAAGAAGAAACGGCGGCAGAGAAGGGAGCGATAAATAATGTTAATCCCGAAGAGAGTTAAGCACAGAAGACAGTTCCGCGGAAGAATGAAGGGCAAGGCTTTCCGCGGTGCAACCGTTCAGCATGGTGATTTTGGTCTTGCAGCGGTAGAACCCTGCTGGATCAAGTCCAATCAGATCGAAGCAGCCCGTATCGCCATGACGCGTTACATCAAGCGCGGCGGTCAGGTATATATCCGGATCTTCCCCGACAAGCCGGTAACCGGCAAGCCGATCGGTGTTCGAATGGGTAAAGGTAAAGGTAATCTGGAGTACTGGGTAGCAGTTGTAAAGCCGGGCCGGATCATGTTCGAGATTGAAGGTGTAAGCGACGAGGACGCCAAGGAAGCCCTTCGTCTTGCAGCCCAGAAACTTCCGTGCAAGTGCAAGATCGTTTCCCGTGCGGACCTGGAAGGCGGTGACAAACAGTGAAGACCAAAGCTTATGTTGAAGAACTGAAGACTAAGAGTGCTGCAGAACTGGCTGATGAGCTTGTAGCTGCCAAGAAGGAACTGTTCAATCTCAGATTCCAGAACGCTACCAATCAGCTTGACAATACAAGCCGTATTCGTGAGGTCCGCAGAAATATTGCCCGGATCCAGACGCTGCTTGCAGCGATTCAGTAATACGAGATTCCGGAGGATATAGATCATGGAAGAAAGAAACTTAAGAAAGACCCGTACCGGCAAGGTTGTCAGCAACAAGATGGACAAGACAATCGTTGTTGCTGTTCAGGATAACGTAGAGCATCCTCTTTATCACAAGATCGTAAAGAGAACCTACAAGCTCAAGGCTCATGATGAGAAGAATGAGTGCAATGTAGGTGATACCGTTCGTGTAATGGAGACCAGACCGCTGTCCAAGGACAAGAGATGGAGACTGGTTGAGATCATTGCCAAGGCTCAGTGAGTACGGAAAGGGGAATATAAATGGTACAGCAGGAGACCAGACTGAAGGTCGCTGATAATACCGGTGCCAGAGAACTTCTCTGCATCCGTGTTATGGGCGGTTCAACTAGAAGATATGCCGGCATCGGCGATATTATCGTAGCTTCTGTCAAGGATGCAACACCAGGCGGCGTTGTAAAGAAGGGCGACGTAGTCAAGGCTGTCGTTGTCCGCACCGTAAAGAGCAACCGCAGAGCGGATGGTTCCTACATCCGTTTCGACGAGAATGCTGCTGTTATTATCAACGATGACAAGACACCGACGGGCACCCGTATTTTTGGACCGGTTGCAAGAGAGCTCCGTAACAAGGGCTTCATGAAGATCGTTTCGCTTGCACCGGAAGTATTATAAGGAGGTTCCGCATGTCAGCAGTCAGAATTAAGAAGGGCGATACAGTCAAGGTTATCGCCGGAAAAGATAAAGGCGCTACAGGCAAGGTAAAGAGCATTAACGCCAAGAAGCACACGGCTGTCGTTGAAGGCGTCAACATGATGACCAAGAGTGCGAAGCCGAGTCAGGCAAATCCGAACGGCGGCATCATTCATCAGGAAGCCCCGATCGATATTTCCAACCTTATGTATTTTGCAGATGATAAGGTCAGCAGAATCGGTTATCAGTTCCAGGATGGCAAGAAGGTCCGCGTTGCGAAAGCCACCGGCAAGGTCATCGACTGACAGCGGCGTAAGGAGGAAGATACATGAGCAGCAGACTCAAAGAGTTATACGATACAGAGATCACCAAACAGCTGACTGAAAAGTTCGGTTACAAGAATCCGATGCAGGTTCCGAAGATCGACAAGATCGTCGTGAACATGCGTGTCGGTGAAGCAAAGGAGAACTCCAAGCTTCTTGATTCCGCTGTAGCGGATATGGAGAAGATCACCGGTCAGCATGCCGTTCGCACCAAAGCCAAGAACTCCATCGCCAACTTCAAGATTCGTGAAGGTCAGGCAATCGGCTGCAAGACAACTCTTCGCGGCGACAAGATGTATGAGTTCCTTGACCGCCTTGTAAATCTTGCACTTCCGCGTGTCCGCGACTTCCGCGGCGTAAGCCCGGATTCCTTTGACGGCAGAGGCAACTATGCACTCGGCATCAAAGAGCAGATCATCTTCCCGGAGATCGAGTACGATAAGATCGACAAGGTAAGAGGCATGGACATCATCATCACGACAACGGCCAAGACCGATGAGGAAGCAAGAGAGCTTCTCAGAGATTTCGGCATGCCGTTCAGAAGGTAAGCAGGAGGAGATAAGATGGCAAAGGCATCTATGAAGGCAAAGCAGCAGAAGCCTCAGAAGTACTCCACCAGAGAGTACACACGCTGCAAGATTTGCGGCCGTCCGCATTCAGTTCTCAGAAAGTACGGAATCTGCAGAATCTGCTTCCGTGAATTAGCTTACAAGGGTGAGATCCCGGGTGTTCGCAAGGCATCCTGGTAATCGACGAAATTAGGAGGAGTTAATCATGACAGATCCAATTGCAGATATGCTGACAAGAATCCGGAATGCCAATACGCGTCGTCACGACACTGTCGATGTTCCGGCTTCCAGAATGAAGGTTTCCATCGCTGAGATTCTTCTCAACGAAGGCTATATTCAGTCCTACGAAGTGGTTGATGCGGGCAGCTACAAGAACATCCACATCACACTGAAGTACGGCAGAGACAAGAACGAGAAGGTCATCAACGGCCTCAAGAGAATCTCCAAGCCGGGCCTCCGTGTATATGCTGACAAGGAAGAACTTCCGAGAGTACTCGGCGGCCTTGGCATCGCAATCATCTCCACCAACAAGGGCGTGCTCACCGACAAGGAAGCAAGAAAGCTCGGCGTCGGCGGCGAAGTACTTGCTTACATCTGGTAATCAGAGATGAATTTAAGTCTTTCCCGGGACCCCTCGGGAAAGCAGACAGGAATTGAATAATACGCAATCCTGGTAAAAACGTTACGAAGCAACCGCGGCTAAATCCAAAGCTGCGGCAACCCATATAGGAGGTTATGCAGGCATGTCACGTATCGGTAGAATGCCCATCGCTATCCCGGCTGGTGTTACGGTTGAGGTAGCAGAAAATAATGTTGTGACAGTAAAGGGACCGAAGGGAACTCTTACGAGAACATTCGCCCCGGAAATGAAGATCGAAGTCAATGGTCAGGAAATCACCGTTTCCAGACCGGACGACGAGAAGAAGAGCAAGTCTCTTCACGGACTGACGAGAACACTGCTCCATAACATGGTTATCGGAGTTACGGAAGGATTTTCCAAGACCCTCCAGATCGTTGGTACCGGTTACCGCGCGAGCAAGAAGGGCAGCACGCTTGTGCTGAACCTGGCTTACTCTCACCCGATTGAGATGCAGGATCCAGAAGGTCTTGAGTCTGTAATCGATGACAAGGCAAATACGATCACCGTCAAGGGCATCAGCAAAGAAGCGGTTGGTCAGTATGCCGCAGAGATCAGATCCAAGAGAGCACCGGAACCGTACAAGGGCAAGGGTATCAAGTACGCGGATGAAGTTATCAGACGCAAGGCTGGTAAGACCGGTAAGAAATAATAGAAGGAGGGCGCTAATATGGTCAGCAAGAAATGCAGAACAGATGTGCGTGAAGCTAAGCACAGAAGATTACGGAACCGTTACAGCGGCACGGCTGAAAGACCGCGTCTGGCTGTTTTCCGCAGCAATAATCATATGTATGCACAGATTATTGATGATACCGTCGGCAAGACACTTGTTTCCGCTTCCACGCTTGACAAGGAAGTGAAGGAAGGTCTCGAGAAGACAAATGACGTCGCTGCTGCAGCGGCTGTCGGCACAGCAGTTGCCAAAAGAGCTCTGGAGAAGGGAATCAAAGAGGTCGTATTTGACCGCGGCGGTTTCCTGTATGCAGGCAAGATCAAGGCACTTGCAGACGCAGCCCGCGAAGCTGGTCTTGAATTCTAATCGGAGGATATTGCAGACTATGGCACGAATCAATACGAATTCCGAAGATTCGGGATTAAAGGATAATGTAGTAGCGATCAAGCGCGTCGTTAAGGTTGTAAAGGGCGGCCGTAACATGCGTTTCTCCGCACTTGTCGTAGTGGGTGACGGTGAAGGCAGAGTCGGCGCCGGCATCGGCAAGGCTGCCGAGGTTCCGGAAGCTATCCGCAAGGGCAAGGAAGCAGCTGCAAGACATATGATCTCGGTTCCGCTTGATCAGAACAGTTCCGTTCCGCACGACTATATCGGTCATTACTGCGGCGCTACCGTTCTTCTCAAGAGAGCTCCGGAAGGTACCGGTATCATCGCCGGCGGTCCGGCCCGTTCCGTTCTGGATCTGGCAGGCATCAAGAACATCCGTACAAAGTCTCTTGGTTCAAACAACAAGCAGAACGTTGTACTTGCTACGATCGAGGCTCTCAAGGCCATGAAGACACCGGAGCAGGTTGCGCGTCTGAGAGGCAAGGCTGTCGAGGAACTTTGATTTTAAATTTTCCGTCCTGGTCCGCCGGGGCGGAGGATTTTAAGAGAATGGAGAACTGAAATGGACAAGAAATTAAGAATCGAACTGATCAAGTCTCCGGTCAGCTGCGTTCCGAGACACAGAGCCACAGCGGCCGCTATGGGACTCAACAAAATGCATAAGGTTGTTGTGCTTCCGGATAACGCTGCGACAAGAGGTCAGATTCAGCAGATCGGATACATGTTAAAGGTTGAGGAAGTCTGAAGACCGGAGAGGAGTTTAAGATGGATTTATCGAATTTAAAGCCGGCTGCAGGCGCTAAGACAAAGTCTTTCAGAAAAGGCCGCGGCAACGGTTCTGGAAACGGAAAGACAGCAGGTTACGGAACAAAGGGCCAGAAGGCACGTTCCGGAGCTCCGAGACCGGGCTTCGAAGGCGGCCAGATGCCTCTTTACAGAAGACTCCCGAAGAGAGGTTTCAAGAATTACAACAGAAAGCAGATCGTTGCAATTGATGTTGCATACCTGAACCGCTTTGAAGACGGAGCCGAGGTTACAGCTGAGGCACTCAGAGATGCCGGTATCGTAAAGAACTCCAGAGACGGCATCAAGATCCTTGGCGGCGGTGAGCTTACCAAGAAGCTGACTGTCAAGGCCAGCGCATTTTCCGCAGGCGCTAAAGAAAAGATTGAGAAACTGGGCGGTACCTGCGAGGTAATCTGATGTTCAAAACACTTGGCAAAGCGATAAAAAACAGAGACATTAGAAAGAAACTTCTTTTTACACTGTTTATCCTTGTTGTCGTAAGAATCGGCGCACTTGTGCCGATTCCAGGTGTTGATACAGAGTACTTCAGCACGCTCATCAGCGGGCTTTCAGAAGGAAACTTAAGTTTCCTGAGCGCATTTACCGGCGGATCATTCGAGAGAATGTCGCTCTTTGCACTGAGCATTACGCCGTACATCACCGCGCAGATCATTGTGCAGCTCCTCACCATTGCCATTCCGGCATGGGAGGAGATGCAGAAGGAAGGCGAGGACGGAAGAAAACGGCTTGCCAAGATCACCCGGTATCTGTCCGTCATTCTTTCACTGGTTGAGAGTATCGCAATGGCAGTTGGTTTCGGCCGCCAGGGACTTATCCTGAATAAGGCGACGATGAGCTACAAGCATTATGCTGTGGTTCTGATTGTTGTCATTGCTGCTCTGACTGCCGGTGCGACGATCCAGATGTGGCTCGGCGAGAGAATCACGGAGCACGGTGTCGGAAACGGAATTTCCATGATTCTTCTGTTTAACATTATCTCCGGCATGCCGGAAGATTTTGCAGGACTCTTTGAGAAATTCGTATTCGGCAATTCAATTCCGTATGCAGTTCTCTCTGCAGCGGTCATTATCGGAATTGTCATCGCCATGACGTTCATGGTTGTCATTCTTCAGGATGCTGAGCGGCGTATTCCGGTACAGTATTCCGGCAAGATGGCAGGCAGAAAGACATACGGCGGAAGCAGCAGCAATATTCCGCTGAAAGTGAACACGGCGGGCGTTATGCCGATCATCTTCGCTTCATCGCTGATGCAGTTCCCGGTTATCATCGCACAGCTCACCGGTCATTCGAACTCCAACTGGGTTCGGTTCCTTTCATCGGGATACTGGGCGAGACCGGCGTATCCGATCTATTCTCTCGGATTTATCGTCTACATGCTCCTTTGCATCGTGTTTGCGTATTTCTACACTTCGATCACTTTTAATCCGATTGAAGTTGCAGACAATCTCCGCAAATCCGGCGGTGTGATTCCCGGAATCACACCGGGTAAAGCGACAAGTGATTATTTGCAGAGGATTCTCAACAGTATCGTATTCATCGGTGTTATCGGACTGATTATCGTTGCGGCGATTCCGATTGTTCTTTCCGGAATTTTTGATGCTTCTGTTTCGTTTGGCGGAACATCAATCATCATTATTGTCGGCGTCGTGCTCGAGACGATCAATCAGATCAAATCGATGATGTATACGAAGACGTACAAGGGATTCCTTCAGTTCTGAAAATAGTCCGGGCAGCGTATAGAAAGAAAACACAAACAAGCCTGCGCCTATTTTACGCAGGCTTGCGTTTTCGTATCATAAGAAAGGATTCTATATGAAGGTAATTATGCTGGGGGCACCTGGTGCCGGCAAGGGCACACAGGCAAAAATGATTGCTGACGAGTATAAAATTCCGCATATTTCCACGGGTGATATCTTCAGAGCCAATATCAAGAACGGTACAGAACTTGGTAAAAAGGCAAAGACGTATATGGACAAGGGCGAGCTTGTTCCGGATGAACTGGTTGTTGACCTGATCATGAGCCGCTTTGCCGAGGATGACTGCAAAAACGGATATGTGCTCGACGGTTTCCCGCGCACGATTCCGCAGGCTGAGGCACTTGATGCCGCTCTTGCGAAAAATGATGATCATGTGGATGTGGCAATCGACATTGAAGTTCCGGACGAAAATATCATCCGCCGCATGGGCGGACGCAGAGCCTGCACGAACTGCGGTGCGACATACCATGTTGTATATAATCCGCCGAAGGTCGAAGGTGTGTGCGATGTGTGCGGCCAGAAGCTTATTCTCAGAGATGATGACAAGCCGGAGACCGTAAAGAACAGACTGAATGTCTATCATACACAGACGCAGCCGCTGATCAATTATTATAAGAAGAAAGACATCCTGAAAACCGTCGATGGCACACAGGATATGAATAAAGTATTTGCCGACATCAAGGCAGTGCTTGGCTGACGTAAGATCAAGAGGGAGTAAAGTTAATGCCGAAGAGCAAAGACATGGAACTGCAGGGGAAGGTGCTGGAGAAGCTTCCGAATGCAATGTTCAAAGTTGAATTGGAGAACGGTATTCAGATCATTGCCCACCTCAGTGGAAAGCTTCGGATGAATTACATCCGGATCCTTCCGGGTGACAAGGTCACGGTGGTGATGTCTCCGTACGATCTCACAAAAGGTCGCATTATCTGGAGAGATAAATAAAATTCCTCTTGCATTCAAAATTGAGGCTGTGATACAATACGAGACGAACTTGTCTGAAAGGAGGCTTTTTCAGTGAAGGTCAGATCATCTGTAAAACCGATTTGCGAAAAGTGCAAGGTTATCAAGAGAAAGGGCGTTGTCAGAGTAATCTGCGAGAACCCGAAGCACAAGCAGAGACAGGGCTGATTTCCTGAAGGCACAGGCCGGAGGGGGCAATGCCCTCATCAAATCAAAAGGTCCGTCATACCTTTTGAAGCAACAAAGAAAGCGGCTGCAGCGCATGATTTCACCCGGAAATTTCCGGGCTTTTATAGCGCTGGGTAATTTATACGCAGGAGTGAGGGGCGCGTACCATTTCACCTCAGAAAAGCGATTTTCTGAGCTACGCAAGCTGATTTTCTGCTCACGATCCAGAATTTAAGTTTCATTAACGGAGGAAAGAGAGACAAATGGCTCGAATTTCAGGTGTAGATTTGCCGAAAGAAAAGCGCATTGAGATCGGTCTTACGTACATTTACGGAATCGGCAGAAGCAGATCCAACAAGATTCTTGCAAAGGCCGGCGTTGACCCGAACACTCGTGTCAAGGATCTTACAGATGAAGAAGTCGGCAAGATCCGTGATGTAATTGATGAAGAAGCTGAAAATGAGAATCTCCCGGTAGAAGGTGATCTCCGCAGACAGACTGCTATGGATATCAAGCGTCTTCGCGAGATCGGCTGCTACAGAGGTATCCGTCACAGAAAAGGCCTTCCGTGCAGAGGACAGAAGACCAAGACCAATGCAAGAACCTGCAAGGGTCCGAAGAAGACGGTTGCCAACAAGAAGAAGTAATCTTAAGACGCTACGAGGAGATTTTTGAGAATGGCTAAGAGTGCAAATACAAAATCTGCTTCGGCTGCAAAGAAGCGGGTTAAGAAGAATGTAGAAAAGGGACAGGTACATATCCAGTCCTCTTTTAATAACACCATCGTTACTGTGACGGATGCACAGGGCAATGTCCTTTCCTGGGCAAGTGCCGGTGAGCTTGGTTTCCGCGGATCCAAGAAGTCCACTCCGTTCGCTGCCCAGTCGGCTGCCGAGAAGGCTGCCAAGGCTGCGATCGATATCGCAGGACTTCGTTCTGTTGACGTATTTGTCAAGGGACCGGGTTCAGGCAGAGAAGCAGCAATCCGTGCTCTCGATGCGCAGGGTCTTCATGTGACAAGCATCAGCGATGTTACACCGGTTCCGCACAACGGATGCCGTCCGCCGAAGCGCAGAAGAGTCTGATCAGGGAGGTTAAGTAAAGATGGCAGTTGAGAGAGTATCGATTTTAAAGAGATGCGCGGCCCTTGGTATCTCTCCGGCAGAGCTCGGCATTACAAGAAAGAGCCACAAGAGAGGCTTTAACGTTCCGGAAGATAACACCCGCAGAAGAGGCAGAGGCCAGCAGGCCCGCCCGAAGAAGAAGAGCGAATACGGCGAGCAGCTCACTGAGAAGCAGAAGGCCAAGTTCATTTACGGCGTTCTTGAGAAGCCGTTCCGCAACTATTATGAGAAGGCTGAGCGCGCAAAGGGTATGACCGGTGAAAACCTTATGATCATGCTTGAGACACGTCTTGACAACGTTGTCTTCCGTCTTGGTCTTGCCAGAACAAGAGCAGAGGCTCGTCAGATCATTGATCACCGTCACATTTATGTGAACGGCAAGCTTGTGAATATCCCGTCTGCAGCTGTTAAGGCCGGCGACGTGATCGAAGTGAGAGAAAGCAAGAAGAGCTGTGACCGCTACAAGCAGATTCTTGAGGCAACAAATGGCCGCCTTGTTCCGGAATGGCTCACAGTTGACACAGAGAATCTCAAGGGGACTGTGAACGCACTCCCGACCAGAGAGCAGATCACAACACCGATCAACGAGATGCTTATCGTCGAGCTGTATTCCAAGTAATGACCCACTTGCGCTGCGCTTCATGGGCGCGGCGCAATTTGTCCGTTACACAGGAAAAGGGAATCCTGCATTCCCATTGTTCAGAATAAGGAGCAGATGCGTACATGAAAGACGCAGATTTCAATTTCCAGATGCCCAGGATCGAGAAGACCGCTTCTTCTCCCGACGGCAAGTATGGCAAGTTTGTCGTAGAGCCGCTTGAGAGAGGGTATGGACTGACCCTTGGCAACTCCATGAGACGGATCATGCTTTCCTCCCTTGTGGGTACAGCTGTGACCAGCATTCACATTGACGGCGTTCTGCATGAGTTCAGTTCAATTCCGGGTGTCAAGGAAGACGTAACCGAAATTGTGCTCAACATCAAGCAGATCGTTTTCCGCAATGAGAGTGAGAGCAACGAGCCTGTCGAGGCGTATATCAACTACAGCGGCGAAGGCGTTGTAACTGCCGGGGATATTCAGGTCGGCTCCGAAATCAAGATCATCAATCCGGATCAGGTGATTGCACATCTCAATGACGAGAATTCCCGTCTTGACATGCGTCTGACCATCAAGAACGGCAGAGGCTACGACAGCTCGGAAGTTAACAAGGATCCGAGTCAGCCGGTCGGAACAATCGCTGTGGACTCTATCTACACACCGATTGAGCGTGTGAACATGAATGTTGAAAACACACGTGTCGGCCAGAATACGGATTATGACAAGCTTACGCTTGAGATTTTCACCAACGGCGCCACGACACCGGAAGAGGCACTCAGCCTCGCAGCCAGAGTTATGGCGGAGCATCTGAAGGTGTTCATCAATCTCAGCGATACAGCTGTGAACGCGGAAGTAATGACTGAGCCGGAGAAGAAGCCGGCGAGTGCTGCCATGTCCATGACCATCGAGGAACTGGATCTGGGCGTCCGTTCGTTCAACTGTCTGAAGAGAGCCGGTATCAACACAGTCGAAGAGCTGTGCAACAAGACTCCGGAAGACATGATGAAAGTCCGCAACCTTGGCAAGAAGTCGCTGGATGAAGTACTTCTCAAACTGAAGAAGTATGGCCTCGGACTTCGCGAGTCGGAAGAGAATTAACGTTTTATTATCAAGCTGTGTACAGTAAGACCGTATGCGCATGTACACAGTGTTTTTAGGAGGAAGCTATGGCTGACTACAGAAAACTCAGCAAAACATCGGCTCAGAGAAAGGCTCTGCTCAGAGCCCAGGTTACCGCTCTGATTGCCAACGGCAAGATCATCACAACCGAGGCACGCGCCAAGGAAGTCCGCAAGATCGCCGAGAAGCTCATCACCCTTGCCGTACGTGAGAAGGACAACTTCGAGACCGTAACGATCAGCGCAAAGGTTGCTGTGAAGGACAAGGATGGCCGCCGTCAGAAGGAAGAGAAGGACGGAAAGATGGTTCCGGTATACGAGACTGTCGAGAAGCAGATCAAAAAGGACAAACCGTCCAGACTTGCTGCAAGAAAGCAGATGGACAAGATCCTTTACGGACAGACCATTGTTCCGGCTGACAATTCCGGAAAGAAGAAGAACACAAAGAAGGTAGACCTGACCGACAAGCTCCTCAACGAGATCGCCGGCAAGTACACCAGCCGTCAGGGCGGCTACACCCGTATCGTAAAGATCGGTCCGCGCCGCGGTGATGCTGCCATGGAAGTTCTTCTTGAACTTGTCTGAAAAATCAAAGTCTGTAGATTCAACAGAGCTGTTGTGCAGTCACTGCAGACAGCTCTTTTTTTTGACAGAGGTAACGCATGCCCATTGTATCAGCGCAAAATTTGAGTTTTTCCTATGAGCTGCGGGATGAAGAGGGAAATGTGGCCGAGCAGATCGACGCGCTGAAGTCCGTCAACCTCGATATCCTTGAAGGTTCCTTTGTTACGATTCTCGGGGCCAATGGTTCGGGCAAGTCGACATTTGCCAAGCAGCTCAATGCACTGCTCGTGCCGACAGGCGGAACAGTTTTTGTGGACGGGATGAATACCGCCGATGAATCGCATCTGCTTGACGTCCGCAAGACGGCCGGCATGGTGTTTCAGAATCCGGACAACCAGATGATCGCTTCCAACGTCGAGGAGGAAGTCGGATTCGGACCGGAGAATCTGGGCGTGAAGCCGGAAGATATATGGAAGCGCGTTGACGCAGCGCTTCAGGCGGTCGGAATGAATGCTTACCGCAAGGCATCACCGAACAAGCTCTCTGGCGG
>OMUP01000211.1 GCA_900314255.1 uncultured Lachnospiraceae bacterium
AGAGTTAACAGGTGTGCTGATCGGCGGCCAACATGGGCTGAACTGCGGATTGTATTAAATGGGCTGAAGCGCGGTCAGGCTGCGCTGAACTGCGGCCGGAGTGGGCCGGAGGCGCGGAATAATCATGAAACACCGTTGCTGAGAAGAGATTGGCTGGATGACGGAGGCATTAAATACAGCCTGCTGCTAAACTATAATGAACTGAAAATTACATGTCCGAGATACACTGAAAAGCTGTTGGAAAATGGGATTAAGATTTATAGCCACTTTGATGGACCGAAAGGCGGAATCACGAAATATATGCCTGACAAGCCGTTCGAATGCTGATATTAGGAGGCTGCAAGTATGAGGAAGAAAAAAGCTAAACACAACTGGAATTATTGGAAAAACTTCCCCGAGGAACTGAGGCTCATGTGTCTTGCTGAAGTCCACGGCACAGGGCATTACTGTACTGTGCCAATCCTTAAGTACCTGATCGATCACATGTATGACTGCGACACCTTTATTATGAACACAATGCCTTACGATGTAATCCGCTGGATCGACACAGCTGCTGAGATGTGTCTGTTCCCATTGGAACAGCATGAGGATGACTGGATCGCAAATGCTGAAGACATCCGGAAGGTTCTGGAGCGTTCAGAGGAATTGGTGATTAAGGTTGCTCCGGCGGATTACAGAGAGGGACACAGAATTCCACAGGACAGTCGTCATGGATTTAGTATTATCGATTATGCACAGAAGCTGGATGTGTACTTCAGCGTATTGCACATGTACACAGAGGAATGGGTAGAGTTGAAGAGCAGGCTTGAACTGTTGCTGCAAGATACAGAACAGAATGTCTGCCATATGCTTTCTTGTGAAGATGCGGACAAATATGCCGTAGAGGATGCTTGGGCGGAGTTCCATTATCCTGGGACGGACGCTTGGGAACCCTTGAATTGGCTTTGCCGGGAATTCATTCCCGGAGGCAGAGCAAGGAAGATCTTTACGCAGGTGTATGAGAAATACGCGATTTTTTTGCATAAACTTTATATTGGCTCGCGGCATTCCAAAGCCCTCATGCATCTGACTGTAAATGCTGAAAAGAATCTTAAATATACCTGCGAATTGATTCTCGATGAGATTGAGGATTCTCTGGAGGATCCGGAAGGTGATGTACAGTCCCTTATGGTTGATAAGGAACAGTATGAATCAATGATACAGAAAAGCGAAGAAAGAGCTGACGTGCATAATAAAGGGATTGTTTGTTCTTTTGAGGAAACAGGAGATAAGACCTCAGATCTTTATTATCACAGGAAGTGCCAGGGTTTTCCCCAGAAGCTTCGAGCTGCTATACCGGAAGCAGACGAGAAGCTCAGGAAACACTGCATGGATGCCGCGGAGGCTAAATATGGAGTACCATTGCCGACTGCCGTGCATGAAAGACTTGAAAAGGAACTTTCCGCTATTGAGATCAGTGGTCATGCAAGCCAGTATCTGATCGGCGAGATGATTGCTGAACAGTCTTTAAGAGAGGGATACCCAGTATCAACAAGAGGCATGATTGGATCATCGCTTGTCGCGAATATTAGTGGACTGACTTCGGTAAATCCTCTTCCGGCGCATTACTGGTGCCCAAGGTGCCATTATTTTGAAAGTGCAGATGGCGTTAATTACAAAACAATGGGCTATGATCTTCCGGAAAAAACCTGCCCGGAATGCGGTCATAGTTTAAACGCTGAAGGTGCGAATATTGAGCCGGAAATCCTTATGGGTGTAAAGCTTGACCGGGAACCGGATATTATTCTCAATGTCACCGCGGAGGTTCGTCCGAAGCTGGTTGGTTTCCTGAAAGATACTTTTGGAGAAGATTGTGTATTTCGTGTCGGTATAAAAGTGGTACTTGAGAATGGAAGTATCAGAAGGAATGTGCATCCAGGAGGAGTATTCATCATTCCAGAGGGTAGTGACATCCGGGAAATCACCAATATCAGAGACGAAATTCCGGAGGATGATTTCGGGATGCCGGTAACAGAACGTGATTATCATGAACTTGACGGAATTTTGAAAAAATATGATCTTCTTACGATTCCCGAGCTGAGTATGCTTGCTGAACTTGAAAGGCGTACCGGGGTATCCTCAGCACAGATCAAAACAAATGACAAGGCTATTTTGAATATGCTTTGGCAGGAAGGTTTTTCTTTCCTGCCTGGGCGTAATGATAATCGGAATGATGGAGAACTGCTGGAAGATGCAGTGATCCGTGAACTTAAGCCCTGTTGCTTTTCAGACTTTGTAAGGATTACGGCAATGATGCATGGCGTGCAGGTATGGAAGGACAATGCGGAATTGTTGCTTCGAAATGGCCATGAGTTTAGCGAGTGTATTTCCACCAGAGATGATATCATGCAGGAACTACTCTCGGTCGGCATGGAGAAGGAACGGGCATATAAGATCATGAACCATGTGCGCAAAGGGCATGGCCTTACGAAAGAGATGGAGAGGAATCTGACCTTGGCCGGAGTACCAGACTGGTACATCAAGTCTTGTGGCAAGATCGTTTATCTGTTCCCGAAAGCCCATGCGGTAGACTATATGCTGCTCTATTGGAGACTGGCATATTACCGGCTGTATTTTCCTGAAGAGTATGCGAAAACACTCGCTGCTGCGCAGAAGAAACCCTGAACCGTATGAGATGCAAACAGGCTATCGCCCCTATTCTGGGTAAGGAACAGGGAGTATAGGGAAAATGGGAGATTATATATGAACTGTACTAACAGCGTGAATATACGAAAGTATATGAGAAGAATCCGAAACATTTCTGGTATTATCAGTCTTATTTTTGGCGTATTTGCTCTTATTTTTATTTTGTGCCTTCCTCTCGTGGGAATCTATTTTGACTACAATGCCAGAGGAAGTTCCATGGAACCGGCATTAACAGATGCAGTGGATATACGGCTTGGTCCGAAGTGGGTGCCCCATGAAAATCTCAAAGTAGGGGACATCATTGTTTTCAGACAGGAAGATTATCAGGAAAGTGAAGGCCCTCCTGGAGCAGCCTATGTTCCAATGTTGAATAAAGATCAAACCAAAATTCAATTTGTTCCTGAGATGGAATCAGAGGAGAAAGCAAAAGAGTACATATGGGTCAGGCATAGGGTCATTGATATAAGAGAGAATTGCCTTATCACTAAGGGGGACAGTAACGAATGCCGGGATTTTCCGGCAGTAAAATTCGAAGAATATCAGGGAAAAATCGTCTGGCATATGAATCACATCAGCTGGTTGTTTAAAGCAATGTACCGGTATGGTTTATGGGTAGGATGTCTGATTATGTTTCTTGTCAGTTCCTTCTTTTTGCAAAGAGATAAGAAAGCAATTAAGTGAATCCAGATGGTCTGGTAGATGCTTATATGATATGTTCTAGCCGGGGAAAAAGGCCACTATGCAGTATGTTTACGTCTATTATGAGAATATGTCCGGAACGGAAAGAGAGCTATAGAAACTGCAGACAGGAGACTGGATAGCACTTCTGATGAATGTCGTGACAGAAGTGTTTTACGAAAATTG
>OMUP01000209.1 GCA_900314255.1 uncultured Lachnospiraceae bacterium
AAACCTTATAGTGTAAGGGCTATGAGAACGTGCGTGAGGTGATAGCGTGGACGAGAACTACCGCAAGGCGATGAAGCAGGGCGAGCGCGACTGCAGGAGGGCGCAGGCGCAGGGCCGCCATCCCTATCTGACAGCGCTCGATTCGATCACGGGCGAGGAGTCGTTTGCCGGCGAGAAGCCGCTCGGCACGTTCGAGATTCCGCTCTCGCAGGTCGTGGGCACCCGTACGGAAGGCCGCCAGGTCGCGTTCTCGCGCACGTTCCTTCCGATCCTGCCCCAGAACTCCGAGTTCGCGATGAAGTGGTCGCACCTCTATGACATACAGGTCACAGAAGGCTTCCGCGATCCGATCAAGGTCTATGAGTTCCTGCACCGCTTCTATGTGCTCGAAGGCAACAAGCGCACTTCTGTCATGAAGTACCTCGGTGCCAAGACGATCGAGGCTGAGGTCACACGCCTGGTCCCGAGCGAGGCCGATGGCACCTACAACGAGTTCCTTGCCTTCTTCAAGGTATGTCCGCTCTTCGAGATCGACTTCACCCGCGAAGGCTCCTATGCGAAGCTTGCTGCCTGTTTCGGCGAGGACCTCGAGCATCCCTGGCCCGATGAGCGTGTGCACTATCTGAGGAGCACCTACTACTTCTTCGAGGAGATGTTCCTGCGTGCTGGCGGCTGGCACCTCGATGTCACGGCGTCGGATGCCCTCCTCATCTATCTCTCCTTCTTCGGCCAGGACAATCTCCTCGAGACGCCGTCCCAGATCGTGCTCGAGCGCATCCAGAGAATCTGGAAGGAGCTTGTCTTCCAGGGCTCCACGCTCGACGGCGAGGAAGGCCCGGTCGTGCTCGTGGACGGGCCGAAGGTGGCTCCCCGGAGCCTCATCTCCCATGTCCTCGGGCGCCTGCCGCAAGGCAGCCAGAAGCCCGTCATCGCTGCCTTCATCCACGAGGAGACAGCAGCGGAGTCTGCCTGGGTGCGTGCGCATGAGGAAGGCAGGAAGGAGATGGCAGAGCGCCTCTCCGGCGTCGTCGAGACGCTTGCCTATGAGGGCTGCTCGGACGATACGGCAGTCGCCGGAGCCATCCAGGACGCCGTTGCCCAGGGAGCGAGCATCGTCTTCACGACGTCTCCTACCCTCATGCAGGCAACCGTGAAGGAAGCGGTCATGCACCCCGAGGTCCGCTTCCTGAACTGCTCGATCACGCTGCCGCACCAGTCGGTGCGCTCCTACTATGGGCGCATGTATGAGGCGAAGTTCGTGCTCGGTGCGCTTGCGGCAAGCCTCTCCGAGGATCACAGGCTCCTCTACCATGCCCATGTCCCGATCTTCGGCACAGTATCGGAGATCGATGCCTTCGCGCTCGGAGCAGCCCTTGTCGACCCTGCGGCAGAGGTCCTGCTTTCCTGGTCGAAGCGCGGCGAGCAGACAGAGTTCTTCCAGGCAGACCTCGAGAAATGGCAGGGGGCTCCGCTCATCTCCGGAAACGATGTGACAGCCCCTGTCGGCGAGCCCTCTGCCTTCGGCCTCTTCACGCTCGAGGAGGGCCACGTCCACAACCTCGCCGTGCCGGTCTGGCACTGGGGCCGCTACTACGAGCTCATCATGAGGAGCATGCTGCAGGGGGCGCTTCCGCCGGCACTCCAGGATGGAGACGGCAGGCTCGAGCTGCCGAAGCCGACAGGAGATGCCCAGGCTGTGAGCTACTGGTATGGCCTTTCTTCCGGCGTGATCGATATCGTGCTCGCGCCGGGACTTCCTGAGTCCTCGAAGCGCCTTGTCGGGCTCCTCGAGCACGATATCAAGGCCCGGACCCTCGAGCCCTTTGCAGGCGAGATCGCGCTCCAGGATGGCAGGACGATCGACGGCACGAAGCTTGCACCGTCCGACATCGTCTCCTGCGACTGGCTCTGCCAGAATGTGCGGGGCGGCCTTCCTGGGGATTGGAAGCCGGCCGAAAGCTCGCTTCCCGAAGTGCCTCAGAACACCCAGAAAGGTGCGTGAGGGATGCGCATCCTTGCTATTGCCGACGTCGAAGAGAAGCTGCTCTGGGGCTCCTTCAACAGGCGCCGCTTCGAGGGCATAGACCTCATCCTTGCTGCAGGAGACCTCGATCCCGACTACCTCGAGTTCCTTGTCACGATGCTGAACAGGCCGCTTCTCTATGTGCATGGCAACCACGATGACAAGTTCAGGAAGTCGGCACCGGGAGGCTGCATCTGCCTCGACGACTCCGTCTATGTCTACCAGGGCATCCGCATTGCAGGTCTTGCCGGCTCCCGGAAATACCGGGACGGCAAGTATATGTATACGGAGCGCGAGATGGCACGGCAGATCCGGCGCATCGACCCCCAGATCAGGCTTCTGGGAGGGCTCGATATCCTGCTCACGCATGCGCCGGAGCGCGGCGTCGGCGACCTCGAGGACCTGCCGCATCAGGGATTCGAGTGCTTCGATGAGTTCGTCGAGCGCTGGCATCCCCGCTACCACATTCATGGGCACGTGCATGCGAATTATATCCCTGACTTCAAGAGGGAGCGCGTGCTTGCATCCGGCACCCATGTGATCAATGCCTATGGCTATACGACGATTGATGTGCCTCCAGCGTCCCAGCTCTCCTATGGATGGAAGGAGTCCTGGGTGAACAGGCGCTGCCTCAAGAAGAGCGACGGGCTCACGGCCCAGGAGGCAGGCGTGCTCGGCGCCGGCCACACGTATTTCGGCTGACCGGGAGGATCTCAGCATGCATCGTTCATTCGTGCTCGCGCTCAACGACAGGCCTGGGTCCTTCCTGGCGCAGGAGCGGCTCTTCGCGGCCCATGGCCTCGATATCAAGCGTGTGAGCTACAACAAGGTCATCGATGTCCATACCCTCTTCATCGAGGCGGAGGGGGAGGAAGAGGCCCTCGATGCAGCAGAAGCCGAGCTCAGGGAGCGCAGGGTGCTTGCCGGCCAGCGGCTCTGGGGTAGGGTCGTCCTCCTCGAGTTCGAGCTGCCCGATGCAGAGGGGGCGTTGACACCCTTCCTCGAGCTCTGCGAGCGCTACGGCTTCTCGCTCACCTATCTCAATGCCCGTGCGAAGGACTACCACGTGGGTGCCGCCTTGGATGCCCTTGTATCTGAGCCTGAGCTGCCGGGTGCAGAGATCGTGCGCGCCGGCCTCTATGTGGAGGATCCGGCACGTCTCCAGGTCTTCCTCGACGAGGTACAGAGGATCTGCCCCTGCCGGCAGCTGCCGTTCGGGCGCGAAGGCTACCTGATCGACAACACGCTCTTCTACGAGCCATTCGCGAAGGACATCTCGAAGATCTGCGGCTTCACGGAGGCGCAGGCAAAGCGGGTCATGGTGAACGCAAACAGGCTCATCCAGGTCCTCGAGACGACGAGTGCAGACCCGTTCAAGCCGTTCGACTACATGCGCCAGTTCGCAGAAAGGATCGAGCGCTACCGGGGAGACGGGTACGCCGAGGCGGTGCGCACGACGCGCTTTACGGCGCCAGGCGGAGCCCAGTGCGCCCTGATTGAGCCGCCCTGCGGCTCTGATACCTGGATCCTCTTCGGCGACGAAGGCCTGCTCTTCGTCGATACTGGCTTTGCGGTCTACAGAGACGAGCTGGCGCGCGAGATCGAGGCGCTCTGCCCGGGCTGGAAGCCGGGCGAGGGCACCGTCCTTCTGAGCCACGGAGATGCGGACCATTCGGGTGCCATCAATCTTTTTGCCCATGCCCTTGCCTCAGAGCATGTGATCGAGAACTATGCACGGCAGCGCGAGGGACGTCCCGACTGGCGCGAGCGCGACCCGCGCGGCCTTGCCTATTCGAGGCTTGCAAACCTCTTCAGCCGCTATGAGCCGCCCGCGGCGGAGCTCTTCGAGAGCCTCGGCAAGCGTCCCGAAGGGGCAGATGAGCCTATTGCCCGCTGCGTCGATGCAGACGGAGACCCTGTGACGCTCGACTTCGCCCCCTTCTCCTTCGAGGTCTATGAGGGGAAGGGCGGGCATGTGAAGGGCGAGACCGTCCTCATCGACCGGACGCAGCATCTCTGCGTCTCGGGCGACATCCTCATCAACATCCACGGAGAGACGCGTCCCCAGTCCGAGTTCAACCGCCTGGCACCGTTCCTGCTCACCCGTGTGGATGCGGTCCCCGATCTTGCCCGTGCCGAGCGCAAGTATCTGATCCGCCTTCTTGGTCCGGGGGTTTGGCAGATTCTCGGTGGTCACGGCGCTGTGCTCACAAGGCAGTCGTAGGATTTCTGGGAGACCACGAGAGACAAGGGGAGACCATGCCAAGCTGGACGAGGACAGAGCCGGTAGAGGCAGCATTCTTCGATGCAGACGGAACGCTCCTGTCGTTTGCGACGCACCAGATACCGGAATCGACGAAGCAGGCGCTGCACGAGCTCAAGCGGGCAGGTGTCAAGTGCTTCCTTGCGACAGGACGCCCTCCCTATCAGGTCGATATGATCGATATCGAGGACATGGAGGCCTTCATCCTCTTCAATGGCCAGTTCGTCCTGAACCGCTACGGCGTGATCTTCCAGCAGCCGATCGACCCCGACGATATCAGGGTCGTCGTCGACCAGGTGCACCAGGGCCTCTACAACTGCGCCTTCATGGAGGCGACGAAGTGCTATGTGAGCGGACGCGATGAGCTCCTCGAGCGTGCCTTCGAGGCAGCCAATATCGATATGCCGACAGAGGATATCGACCAGGCGCTCGACCACGATATCATCCAGCTCAACATCTTCCTGGGACCCGGCAAGACCGACATCGTGACCAAGAACACGAAGCATCTGAAGCTCACGCGCTGGAGCCCGAACTTCGTCGATGCATTCCCGCTCGGCGGCGGCAAGGCCAGGGCGGTGGCCCGCATGCTCAGACACTACGAAATACCTCCCGAGCATGCCATCTGCTTCGGAGACGGCGGCAACGACCTCGAGATGTTCGGCGTCGTCGGCACCTCCATCGCTATGGGCAACGGCAACCCCGAGGTGAAGGAGTTTGCCGACTACGTGACAGACGATGTGGACCACGATGGCATCTGGAATGCCTGCGTGCGCCTCGGCCTCATTCCCGGCAAGCTCAGAGGGAATGGCGCGAACCAGTGAATCTCTTCGGTGCGCTCGTGAATGGCCTTGCGGCATCAGGCGGGGCATTTGTCGGCCTCACATTCCGGAGCCGGATCTCCGAGGACCTCGGCACCTTCCTGATGAAGGGCATGGGGCTCTGCGTGATCCTGGTCGCCGTGGAAGGGATGATGAGAGACGCGTCGGTCGTGACGATCACGCTCTCGGTTGCCTTGGGCGGCGCTCTTGGCCATGCGCTCGACCTCGACGCTCTGATCTCGCGCTTCGGCTCCTGGGTGGAGCAAAAGCTCGGCCCGGCGGCACCTGCCGAGCAGAAGGCAGCAAGCCCCGGCTTTGCCCGGGGCTTCGTCTCCTCGACGCTCTTCATCTGCGTGGGGTCGATGGCAATCGTGGGATCGCTCGAGGCGGGCCTTGAAGGCGATGCATCGACGCTCTTCGCGAAGTCCTTGATTGACTGCGTCGTCTGCATGCTCATGGCGGCGACGCTCGGCTCGGGCACCGTGGCCTCAGGCCTCTGCGTCTTTGCCTATGAGGCTGTGCTCACGATCCTTGCAGGAGCGGTGGCGCCGTATCTCTCGGATGCGACCATCTCCCAGATGCTTGTCACAGGATCGCTCCTCCTTCTTGCCATTGCCTTCGATATGATGGACATCTGCCATATCAAGACAGCCAATCTCCTGCCGGCAGCCTTCCTGCCGCTTGTCCTCTATCCCCTGATATCGCTCGTGCCGGCGCTTGCCTGAGGCACAGAAAAGAAGCATCCATGATTCAGGAAATCGCTCCGCACGTCTTCGACAATGCCTTCAAGGCGCTCGATCCCGAACCAGGAGACTATCTCCTCCACTATGCTGCCAATGCGTCCTGGACAGGGGCAGACAGCATGCGGGTGCACGGCAAGGGCATGCTTGCGCAGGAACGTGATGGAGAGCTCGTGCTGCCGAAGCTTGCGGACTACGCACGGAAGCCTTCCTGCGTCTATCTCTTCTCGATCGACGACAAGCGGTTCTTCCTTGCGACCGATGTGCTCGTCGAGGCCAAGGGATCCTTCCGCTACCTCTCCGTCTCAGGCTGCCGGTTCTATGAGCCACGCTGGCTGGCATTCGCTGCCATCACGGGCTACCAGCTCTGGGACTGGCGGCAGCACAACCGCTACTGCGGTGCGTGCGCCGCCCCTCTTGTCCATGCACCGCGCTCCCGCGAGCTTGTCTGCCCGTCCTGCGGAAACATCGTCTATCCCCGCATCAACATCGGCGTGATTGTCGCAATCGTGGACGGCGAGAGGCTCCTCCTCACGAAGTATGCCGGAAGACGCATCACGCACTATGCGCTTGTCGCCGGCTATACCGAGGTTGGAGAGACGCTCGAGGAGTGCTGCCGGCGCGAGATTGCAGAGGAGGTCGGCCTTTCCGTCAAGGACCTCACCTATGTCACGGACCAGCCCTGGTCCTTCTCGGATACCCTGCTTGTCGGCTTCTTCGCCAGGCTCGACGGCTCGGACGAGCTCACGGTCGACGAAGGGGAGCTCAGCCTCGCCGAGTGGGTCGAGAGGAAAGATCTTCCGAAGACGCATGAGGACACCTCGAGCATGACAAACTGGATGATCGAGCTCTTCGCGAAAGGGGAGGACCCGTTCAGCAGGAAGGCTTAGGCCATTGGAAGCAAGCTATACAGAAGGAAGCCCCGGAGCATATGCGCTTCGGGGCTTCCTGCATGGTGCGTGTGCCGATTGCCCTAGCCGGCAAGGCCTGCGGCAACGGCGATGAAGGCGATGATGACACCGACGATGGACTCGCCACCAAGGACGCCCGAGGCAACGACAAGTCCTGCCTCGTCTGCCTCCTTCTGGGCCTCCTGGGCTTCTGCTTCAGGCATGCCCTTCCTGCGGGCACGCTGGATACGGTCGTAGACCTGCTTTGCGAGAGCGCCGAGGAAGGCTGTGAAGCTCATGTAGAAGGGAAGATACACGCCAAGCCCTATGAGCATGGCAGGAAGGCCTGCCCAGTAGAGCGCGATACCGGCAACAAGCCCCACCCAGAAGGCAGGCAGGCTCGGGATTCCTGACACCATGGTCGCAACGACCGATGCCTGGGCAGAGACGAATTCCTTGCCAGGGCCGAAGGCATCAGGCCCATAGGCAGAGACGAGCGCGACCATCACGGCTGCAGCGACGATGGCACCGATGATGCCGCCCAGAGCCTGCCCCAGCCATTGGGCCCTCGGATCGGTGCCGAGGATGGCGCCAGCCTTGAAGTCGTTCATGAC
>OMUP01000208.1 GCA_900314255.1 uncultured Lachnospiraceae bacterium
CGTTCGGCAAGAGCCTGAAAAAGCACAAATGGCTGTACGTCATGCTGATTCCGGGACTTCTGTATTTTATCTTGTTCCGGTATGTGCCGATGGGCGGACTGGTTATCGCATTCAAGGATTATTCACCGTTCCTCGGACTGTGGAAGAGCCCGTGGGTAGGCTTCAAGAACTTTACGGATTTCTTCATGACATCCGGTGACTTCGGAAGACTGCTGCGGAACACGCTTGGTATTTCCTTGCTGCAGCTCGCACTGCAGTTCCCGGCACCGATCATTCTGGCGCTGCTGCTCAACGAAATCCGTCATCAGTGGTACAAGCGGACGATTCAGACATTTGTCTACATTCCGCATTTTGTATCGTGGGTTATCGTAGCATCGCTCACCTATCAGCTGTTCAACAGCAGCGATGGTCTTCTGACACAGCTGATTCAGTCATACGGCGGCACGGCACCGAGAATTCTTGAATCTTCAAGTACTTTCTGGGGCCTTATCGTAGGACAGGATATCTGGAAAGAGACCGGATACGGCACAATCATCTATCTCGCAGCACTGTCAGGCGTTGATCAGGAAATGTATGAGGCAGCCCGTGTGGACGGCGCAGGAAGATGGCAGATGATGTGGCACATCACACTGCCGGCGATCAAGAGCGTTGTCATCATCATGCTGATTCTCCGTGTCGGGTCCATCCTGAACACAGGATACGAACAGATCTTCCTGATGAGAAATGATCTGAATATTGCGACATCGGAAGTGTTTGATACATACATCTACACCCGAGGTATCGTGCAAGGACAGTATTCGTACACGACGGCGGCTGGTATGTTCAAATCGATCGTCGGTATGATCATGGTACTTGGTGCGAACCGGGTTGCCAAGGCAGCTGGCGAAAGCGGAATTTATTAAAGAAGGGAGGAATGATTCTGATATGTCGAAACTGAAACGAGACAGCCATGGCATCAAAATGAGCGTCGGATACCGTGTCGCTGATATCATCATTTATACGCTGATGGGTCTCATCGGACTGATCACCGTTCTTCCTTTCCTGTACATTGTTGCCGGATCCTTTGCAACCGATAAGGAACTGACGGAGCGTGCATTCTTCATCATCCCGAGAGTATGGTCACTGAACGCGTACACGTATGCAGTCAGGACGGCGAATATTCTGGCAGGTCTCTGGAACTCCATCAAACTTACCGTCCTCGGAACAGTTGTTTCGATGCTGCTTTCTACAACCTTTGCCTATCCGCTTTCCAAAACCTATCTGAAGGGCCGGAATTTCATCCTGAATCTGGTCATCGTGACGATGGTGTTCTCCGGCGGTATGATTCCGACCTTCATGGTCATCAAGGCATATGGCCTGTACGATACGTACTGGGCTCTGGTTCTGATCGGCGCGATCAGTCCGTTCAATATGATCATCATCAAGAACTTCTTCCAGGAAATGCCGGTTGAGCTCGAGGAAGCAGCTTATATCGACGGTGCAAGTGAAATTAAGACTTTCTGGAAGATTGTCCTTCCGCTTTCCAAACCGGTTATCGCTTCTATTTCCCTGTTTTACGCAGTCGGATACTGGAACGACTACTTCAATGCCATGATTTATCTGTCGGATACGAAGAAGTTCACGGTACAGATTATGCTGCGCAACATCGTACTGCAGGCATCTCAGATCAATGAGGCAAATCTGGATTTCTATGACGCCAATGGCGCTCCGCCGGACAAGGCCGTGAAAATGGCAACAACAGTCATAGCAACAGTACCGATTCTGATTGTGTATCCGTTCGTACAGAAATTTTTCACCAAAGGTGTAATGGTCGGTGCGGTAAAGGGATGAATACCGCAGGACTTAAGAAAAAAGAGAATTATCAAAAGGAGGAATCAAAGATATGAAAACAATGATCAGACGCGCAGCTGCTTCTCTGGCAGCTGGTGTCATCGCAGCCGGCACACTGGCAGGCTGCGGAAGCAGCAGCGGAAGCACGACAACAAGTGCAGCTGCCACCACGTCCGGTGCAGCAGCATCGACGACAAAGGCAGGGGAGACCACAAAGGCTTCATCCGGTGAGCGTCCGACGGTGACATTCAGCACCATCGATTTCAATGCCGGCGCATCCAACACCGGTGACAATGCCGAATCGACTCTGAATATGATCAAGGATTACACCAACACCGATATTCAGATTCAGTGGATTCCGACGGATACGCTTGACGAGAAAAACTCGCTGGCTATGCAGTCCCCGGATACAATGCCGATGATCATGACCTGGAACGGTGCTGTAACCGGCAACGTTGTTACATGGGCAAAGCAGGGCGCTTTCGTTGATGTGGCACCGTACCTGAAAGATTCTACAAAGTATCCGAACCTTTCCAAGCAGAATGCACAGGTTGCCAAGTCACTGAGCGTAAACGGCAAGCAGTTCGGCATCTACCGCGCACGTGTCATCGGCCGGTACGGCCTGAGCTACCGCAAAGACTGGGCAGAAAAGCTTGGTCTGTCTGAGCCGAAGACAATTGATGATGTTGAGGCAATGCTGAAGGCATTTACCGAGGATGATCCGGATGGAGACGGCCAGAACGATACAGTCGGAATGGAGATGACATCCTACACGGGACCGTTCGACATCATGCAGACGTGGTTCGGATGCGGAAACGGCTGGGCTGAAAAAGACGGAAAGCTGATCCCGGTATGGCAGCAGGACGAGTACTTCACTGCACTTGACTGGTTCAAGAAGATTTATGATGCCGGCTATATGCCGTCTGACTGGGCTACCCGTCAGACAGACTCCTGGTCGGATGGCTGCAAGAAGGGACAGAACGGTGTTTACATCGATGTTCTTGACGGCGCAACCCGTATCACCGACTACTTCCAGAAGAATGATGTGAAGTCGGTTACCAATCCGGATGAGACCGCATCCATGAACCTCGTCGGCACGATCAACGGCAAGACGATGGCAACATCCGGCTACAACGGCTACTTCACACTGTCTGCAAAGACATGTGATACTCCGGAGAAGGTCGAGGCTGCGCTTCACTTCCTGGACAAGATGTGCGATGAAGACATGATGGTTCTCGCTCAGTATGGCGTTGAGGGCATCAACTATCACATGGAAGACGGCAACATCGTACAGGATGACCTGGCCGACAAGTCTCTTTCCGCAAACCACAATGGTCTGAACCAGCTCGTTCCGTACATTCCGTACACCGAGCCGCAGAACAAGACTCTGAAGAAGACAGAGCAGAAGCAGCTTGAGACGAAGGTTATTGCGGAAAACAATGATGTTGCAATCATGAATCCGGCACTTCCGTACCTGAACACCTCGGCTACCTATGCTGCGAACGGCGGCCAGCTGGACAAGGACATCTCGGCAGCCCGTACCCAGTATATCTGCGGTGAAATCGACAGAGATGGCCTGAATGCGGCAATTCAGAGTGCGATGGACAAGGGATACTCCAAGATCATTGACGAAGTGAACGAAGCATACAAGGCTGATACATCGAAATAATCCGGTCACATATGTAAGGGACTGGTGTCAGACAAAGGCGGGCAGTGGAAGGAAAGCGGAAACTGCCTGCCTTGTTCTGTTTTACGGAGGACGGCGGATAAAGAGCCGTTCCAACGGAGGAGAAAATGCAAGAAACAGAGATGATCCTGCACCGTCTGCCCGGGCGGGCGGCGACTGGTTTCACGACATTTGGCAGCTGTTTTGTGCGCGGAAGTGTTAAGGCAGAGAAGTTGCACTGGCACCTCACCGGCATGGATGGGGATGTTCCTGTTCAGTCCCGGATCACAGCGTACTGGCCTGACGGCTCTGTGAAATGGGCGGCTCACACAGCCGATGCCGGACGCATGGGGAGTGAAGTGAAGCTGACGGCGGTGAACGGGGATGACAGCGGCGCCGAAAACGGGAAAAGCTGTAAAGTGACGCAGACACCTGAGGCGATTGATGTCACAGCCGGGAGTACACAGGTGCGTGTGTACAGGCAGGGAACTACGATCTTTTCGGATCTGTATACGCAAGGACGCCTGACAGCCTGTGATGCAAAGCTGATTCTGCTGCTGGAGCACAGGACAGGCAGTGCGTCCTTTGAGAAGGAGACAGGTACACCGTCTGGTACCCAGACCGAAGAGCGGATCGGACGCATTCATGATGCGGAGGTCATCGAAAAGGGTCCTCTGTGCGTGGTCGTGAAAATCACCGGATCGCACGCCGGAGAAGTCCGCAAAGACATAAGTGAACTTCCGGTATCCGGTGATGTGGCGCAGAAACGTACCGGAAGTACCAGCCGTGAGGATGAGCTGATACCATTTGCCC
Source organism: uncultured Lachnospiraceae bacterium (assembly GCA_900314255.1). Taxonomy (GTDB): domain Bacteria; phylum Bacillota; class Clostridia; order Lachnospirales; family Lachnospiraceae; genus UBA4285. The sequence continues at coordinate 4,310 of OMUP01000208.1, forward strand.
TGTATATGCAGATTTACCGGGACTGCCCGAAGCTGATGTTTTCGTATTCATTCGGGTACGACGGGGATGAAAAGAAGGATTTTCTGAAGGGGGTCGGACTGTCGGTGCGCTTCCCGCTTTCGGGGGCGCTGTACAACCGCCACATCCGCGTGCTGACGGATCACGGCAGTTTTCATGAAGCCAGTCAGATGATGCTGACCTGGCGCCCGCGGATTTCAAAGAGTGTGTATTATCACCAGATGCAGGGGGAATTTCTGGATCCGGATCCTGAAGCGGAGGAGGGAAAGAAAGTCCTGGAGGCGGCGGGGGAGATGCCGTCCTGGGATGAGTATCTTTTGTGGCAGGACAGTCCCGATCACTTTCAGATCAGCAAGAAGACGGGAAAGCGGGATGTGTGCCAGATCACCGGCCTGCACGGCCACAGAAGCGACGGAATCCTGGCTGTCGGGGGTGAAAATGGGGGACTGATCTGCGGCGTCAAGGATTTCTGGCAGAGGTATCCGTCGGCCGTGCGCGTGACGGGGCTGACAGGCGGCACGGGGACGATGCAGCTGTGGTTCTGGCCGCCGATTTCGCCGGCATTTGATTTCCGCCATTATGAAGATACCGGGTATTCCCAGACGTATTACGAAGGATTTGATGTCTGCGGAGCAAGTGCGTACGGCATCGCGTCTACCTGCGAATTTTCGCTTTCTGGTTTTACAGGACAGATTCCGCGTGAAGACAACCTCAGGCAGTTTGACAGCGAGGTACAGAAGAAAGCGCTGTATATGGCATCACCCGAGTATTATCACAGTCTTCACGCTTTTGGGTACTGGAGCCTTCCGCGCCGCAGCACGCCGGCTGAGGCATTTCTGGAAGATCAGCTCGAGAGGGCTGTGAATTTCTATCTGCGCGAGCAGGATGAGCGGAAGTGGTACGGGATGTTTGATTACGGTGATTTCATGCACACGTATGATCCCGAGCGTCATATCTGGCGGTACGATATGGGCGGATATGCCTGGCAGAACACGGAGCTGGTTCCGACATACTGGCTCTGGTACGAGTTCCTGCGCACACAGCGCACGGATGTGTTTGAGATGGCAGCGGCCATGACACGGCACTGTTCGGAGGTTGACATCTACCATTTCGGGCCGCTTAAGGGACTTGGATCCCGCCACAATGTCCGTCACTGGGGCTGCCCGTGCAAGGAGGCGCGCATTGCCATGGCAGGGCATGACCGCTTTGCTTATTATCTGACCGGAGACTTCCGGCTCGCAGATGTGATGGATGAACTTTCCGACGCACAGGACGCGCTGCTTGTAGAAGATCCGCTCCGGTTCTTCACAGACAAATCGAAGATGAGTGCGCCGACCCATGCCAGAAGCGGGCCGGACTGGTCTTCACTTGTCAGCGACTGGATGAGTGCCTGGGAGCGCCGGAACGATGAAAAGTTTAAGGAACGGATTCTGACCGGCATAGCTGATCTGAAAGCCATGTCTCACGGCCTGCTCTCCGGACCGGATTTTGAATTTGATCCGAAGTCCTGTCATCTCGTCTGGAAAGGCGACCGAAAGACCGGCGGCAGTCATCTGATGATCTGTCAGGGCGCATCGCAGACGTGGCTGGAGCTGACCGATCTGCTGGACGATCCGGAGTGGACCCGGATGCTGGCGGAACTCGGGGCGTTCTATCCACTCCCGAATGACGTTCAGAACAAAATGACGGATGGTGCCATCGGGCAGCGCCAGTTCACGTATCCGTTTATGGCGGCGGGGCTGATGGCATTTGCCGCGAAGTATTACGGCGACCGGAAACTGGGTGAAAAGGTCTGGCAGATTCTGCTGGGTGCCCTGCCGGATGAAGTGCAGGATGTATATCTGCGCGTCCGCCCGAGAATAAACAAAGGGAACCGGGAAGTGCTGTTTGAAATACCGGGCGTTACGACCAATGTATTCTCCCAGTGGTGCCTGAATACAATTGTGGCGCTGGATTTTATCCGGGACTGTCTGCCGGATCGCTTTGATATTCCTGAGGATGAGATGGCCGTGGCATACCGGAAAAAAGACTAAAGAGGGCGATAAAAATGGAACAGAGAGAAGACATGAACCGCGGCCTGGTGGCGGTAAATACGGCAAAGGGCATCTTCCTTTCGTGGCGGCTTTTCAGACGCGAGGCAGACGGATACGGTCCGAAAGGGCTCACGGGACCGGCATTTGCCATATATCGGAACGGTAAGAAGATCGCCGTTGTGAAGCACACGACAAATTTCCTGGATAAGGACGGCAGCCTTAAGGATACCTATCAGGTAGAACCGGAAGGACAGACGTCAGATCCACAGGCCGGGAAGCGTGCCAGCTGCCGGGCAGACAGGCGCAGTGCACCTGTTCCGGTATGGAAGAGCGGGAAGAATTATATCGATGTGCCGGTGAAAAAGCCGGCTGACGGGGTGACTCCGGCGGGAGAGCGCTATACCTACAGCCTCAATGACATGAGTGTGGGCGATGTGAACGGCGACGGCGAGTATGAGTACATCGTGAAATGGTACCCGTCCAACGCCAAGGATGTGTCCCAGAAAGGGTGGACCGGGCCGACGTATCTGGACTGCTACACGCTTTCCGGCCAGCTTCTGTGGCGGCTGGACATGGGCCCGAATATCCGTTCCGGGGCGCACTACACGCAGTTCATGGTCTATGATTTTAATGGCGACGGTAAGGCAGAGATGGCTCTTGTCACGGCGCCAGGCACGAAGATGACGAGATTCAGTGCGGACGGCAGCGTGAAAGAGGAGTCTTATATCACCATTCCGGAGGCTGACAGAAAAAGAAATGTAAGGAATTCAGACCGGTATGCTGCCAGCGCAGAAGAATATCGGGAACATCTGGTTTCGATGTTTCAGACGTGGCCGGAGAGGCCGGAGGTCGTGTCCGGACAGTGGCCGGGCACGCTCGAGGAATGTTTCGGCATTCCGGTGCGGTATTCATATCCGCTGAGTCGGGCGGACGCAGAGACGCTGACTGATTATTTCCTGGATGTGTATGCGCCGTCGCGCAGCCCGAAAAATGAGCTCCGGAAGTTCGAAGGATTTATCTTCCGGGGACCGGAGTATCTGAGCATGTTTGCAGGGGATGGGCAGGAGCTGGAGACGATTCCGTATCCGTTCCCGAGAGTGGATGACGGACTGGCGTGGGGCGATTATGCGATGAACCGCATCGAGCCATGCAACCGTGTGGACCGCTTTCAGGCAGGCGTCGCCTATCTTGACGGACAGCGGCCCTATCTGATTGTCTGCCGCGGCTACTACACGCGCACGACGATAGCCGCTTATGATTTCTTCGGCGGACACTTCCGGGAGACATGGAAAGTGGATTCCGGTTTTGTCCCGATGAAAAATCCGTTCAACGACACACCGCATATCCACATCGGTTCGGATCCGGTGTACGGACGGCTGGCAGGACAGGGAGACCACAGTCTTTCGGTGGCCGACGTGGACGGAGACGGAAAGCAGGAACTCATCTACGGGGCTGCCTGCATCGATCACGACGGCAGTCTGCTCTACAGCAGCTGGGGCCGCCTGCCGGATGGTACAGAGGCGAAATTCGGACACGGGGATTCTATGCATGTCGCGCACATTGATCCCGACAGACCGGGCTTTCAGATTTTCAACGTATTTGAGGCTGGCAAAGAGGCGCCGTACGGCTATGCGCTCCGCGACGCAGCCACCGGCGAGGTGATAAGTGACAGCAGCGGCAGGCCGTTCGGCGTATATTGTGAGAAAGACATGGACCGCTGCATGGTGGGCGATATTGACAGCTCGGAACCGGGGCTTGAATGCTGGTGCGGCGGCGTTGTGTACAACTGCCGCGGAGAGAAGAGGGATATCCCGTTCCCTTCCACCGATCAGGCTATCCGCTGGGCCGGCGACCTTTCGACACAGCTGATCGGCCCGGCCGACTGGATGGATATGCATGACCGCACCGGTGTGATTTCCGATCCGCAGCACGGCGTGATGCTGAGACCGGAGGGGACACTTACCAACAATTACACGAAGGGCAATCCCTGTCTTGTTGCCGATCTTTTCGGAGATTTCCGGGAGGAGATTGTGCTGCGGCTGGCGGACAGCTCGGCATTCCGTATTTACATGAATACGGAGCTCACAGATTTTGAGCTGTACACGCCGATGGATGATACCATGTACCGCACAGGGATTGCCTGGCAGAACAATGTCTACAATCAGACCAATTACACAAGTTACTATTATGCACATGACTGCGATTTTTCAAAAATACCGCTGGATGATAAGGAGGAAGAAAGATGACACCGCAGAAATTCAGAGTGTTTAATCCGATCACACAGGAAATTGAGACGAGAGACACAACACCTCTGAAAGTGATTTATTACTGCTTTCCGGGCGGGAAGCACAAGGTACTGACCATGAGCTACGACGACGGCCGGAGCCAGGACAGACGTCTTGTGGAGCTGTTTAATGAGTACGGGATCAAGGGTACCTTCAATATCAACGGAACGCTCACGCAGGATGAGCGGATTCCTTTTGAGGAATTCCGGGAACTGTACAAAGGGCATGAAATCGCCTGCCATACAGCCCAGCATCCGACCATCCGGCGCAGTCCGAATGAGTCCATTGTGCAGCAGGTCATGGAGGACCGCCGGATCCTGGAGCATGTCATGGGGTATCCGGTGCGGGGCATGGCATACCCGAACGGGTCATGTGACAACCGCATTGCCGAACTGATGAAGGCCTGCGGAATTGCATACGGGCGCACGGTAGTTTCCAGCCACAGCTTTGAGATTCCGGAGAATTTCCTGCTCTGGAATCCGACGGCCCATCACACGGACACAGCACTGCCGGAACTGACCGATGCCTTTGTGAAGCTGTATAAGAAGCAGTACACCTACATGTTCTATCTCTGGGGCCACAGCTATGAATTTGACACGAATAACAACTGGAAGGTGATCGAGGACTTCTGCCGGAAAGCCGGAAGAAAAGAAGACATCTGGTATGCGACCAACATTCAGATTGTCGATTACATGCAGGCCGTGAGCCGGCTTGAGGTCGGAGTAAACGGGGATTTTGCATATAATCCGAGCGCCTGCTCCGTGTGGCTTTCGGTAAATGATGATACATTCATCGAATGCAGACCTGGCGAGATCACGCCTCTGGCGTAAAGGATGGGGAATTTGTCACAGGAAGAGTTTTTGGAGAAGATGAGGGACCCGGGGGACGACTACAGTGCCGTCCCGTTCTGGTTCTTTAATGATGCGCCGGATGAAAAGAAAATCCGGGCGCAGCTTTCTGACATGAAAGAGAAAGGCGTGAGTGCCTTTGTCCTGCATCCCCGGATCGGAATTCCGCGGGACATCCCGTATCTTTCGGACCGCTATTTTGACGCGGTGATCAGTATTGTGCAGACAGCAGCGTCTCTTGATATGAAGGTCTGCCTGTACGACGAGGGCATGTATCCTTCGGGCTCAGCTCACGGCGCCGTCGTCGCCGAAAATCCGGACTGGGCGGCCAGAGGGATCTGCCTGTCTGACGCAGAGGGCAGCAGGCCGGGCGATGAGACAATTGCAGTTCTCCCGGATGGCAAATATCTGGTCTATACCTTCACCGGCGGGACAATCCGGGGCATTCATTTCGGGGAGGACGACGGAGAAAATCCGCCGCCGGCAGCCGATCTGCTGAATCCGGACGCTGTGGCGGCCTTCATCCGCCTGACGCATGACCGGTATTATGAAAAACTGAAGCAGTATTTCGGCAGCACGATTTTTGCCTTTTTCACCGATGAGCCGGACCCGACGGGCAGAAACACCGAGGCGTTCCGCCCCTGGGCCAGGGGGCTCGAGAAGGAAATAACGGCACAGGGCGGGAAGCTGGAAGAGCTCGAGGATCTTTTTACCGGCCAGGAAAACGGTACGACAAGGATCTACGCACGGCTTTTCAAAAAGCGGCTCAGAGAGACCTTTTACCGGCCCCTTTCGCAGTGGTGCGAAGAACACGGAATCGTGCTGATGGGGCATCCGGCGGCTTCCGACGACGTGGATGAAGAGTTCTGTTTTCAGTATCCGGGACAGGATCTGATCCAGCGGCGCATCGAGCCCAAGAAGGGCGGAATCACCGGTATGGAGAGCGTGCAGGCAAAGCTTGCGGCAGACATTGCACGTGATCTCGGGCGGGAGCGCAGCATCAACGAGTGTTTTGGCGTGTGCTTCCGGAAAGGCTGGCCGTGGTATATGACGGCGGAGGATATGAAGTGGTATACCGACTGGCTCGGCCTGCGCGGCTGCAGCCTGTTTGTGCCGCATGCTTTCTTTTATTCGGTGCGCGATGATGCCACGGGCAAGCGCAGCGGCGAGAGACCGCCGGATGTCGGCCCGCACAATATCTGGTGGCCGCATTACCGGAAATTCGCCATGTATTTCAGGAGGCTTTCCTGGCTGAATACAGGCAATGAGAGTGCAGCGAAGATTGCGGTGCTGTGCGCTGGAAATGAGGTGCCGTATGAAGAGGTGGCGCCGCTGTACCGCGCGCAGATCGGTTTTCAGTATCTTCCGGTCCGCCTGCCGGAAAAGCTGCATGTGGAAGATGGGAAGCTTGTCTGCCGGGATCAGGCTTTTGACGCGGTATTTGATCCGTTTGATCTGATACACAAAGAACTGCAGACGTGTGAGCTTCCTGCCGGGGCAGAACAGCTGTGTGTCCTGCACACGGCACAGGAGGTGCTGCAGCAGGCAAAGACCCATCCGCTCTGGCGCGCGGTTGAGACGCGAGACAGGCAGCCGCAGCTTCGGGCCGAGAGGTTTGTAAAGGATGGAGCCGGCTGCGTTCTTCTGGGCAACGACGGCGGACAGACTATACGGACGCAGCTGAGTGTTCCTGGAAGCGCAGCCTGCCGTTTTCTTACGGCCGTCGATTTGTGGCAGGGAAAGGCGTGGAAGCTTTCGGCGCCGGACGGAAGGGCTGAAATCGTCCTTCCGCCGGACAGCACACTCCTGCTTCTCACGGGCGGCGCACCGGAGAATCTGCCGGAAGAGGTGTGCCCGGACCCGGAAGAACTGCCGGACTGGACGGCGCGTTTTAAAGAAGAACCGACAGAAGAAAGCGAGAACAGGAAAGTGTATTCGCTTTGTCTCGCGCCTGGTGAAAGCAAAAAAGCGGTTTTCCGGCTGACGGCAGAAGAAATGTGCGAACTGTATGCCGACGGGCAGCTGGCCGGTGTGTCCTTCTGGAATCCGCATGTATTTGATCTGAGAGACGGGCTTTCAGCAGATGCTCCACACAGACTAAAACTAATCGTGACCGGAAATGCCTGCAATTTGTTCACGGAACACCGGGTGCCGTACGGCCTGGGAGTTGACAATAAAGACGGCAGCGCTCTGTGAGCAGCCGGACAATTGCCTGTAAAAAGGATAGTCAAATCTCTGCTGGAAGTATGATATACTGATAGCACTATGAAAAATTCCGGTAAAAATCCATTTATCAGAACAACAGCCCTGGTCATGACGTTTATCGCCCTGGCCGGGCTTGTTCTTGTGTTCAGCATCCCGATTGTGACAGCGGGACCGGCGCTGACAGCCGGTTATTATGTGGCGCTCAAGGCGGTCGAGGGCAGTGAATATAAAATCTGGCAGGGCTTTCGGCACTCATTTGCTCAGAATCTGCGGCCTGGCATCGCGCTGGGACTGCTTGTGTTCATCCCGGGCGGTCTGATTCTTTTTGCACTGGAAAAGACCCGCGCGGCAGGAGCATCCGGCAGAGGTGCTGTTTTCACGGTGCTTTATGTCGTCCTGCTCCTGGTATTCGCAACATATGCCTCCGCTGCCGTTTATGTTTTTCCGCTGCTTTCGCGCTTTGACAACACAACGGGAGAAACGATGCGCATCGCCGTTTTCACGGCATTCCATTTTCCACAGTCTACGATTATAATGACGGCAGGACTTCTCTTCATCCTGCTTATGACAGAGCGCACGGTCTGGTGGATGGGGCTTGTGTTTCTTCCACTGTGGCTCTATCTGACAGCCTATATGGATGCACCCGTGCTGGCTGCGCTGCTTGAAGAGAAGAATCAGCATCAGGAGGAAGACAGATAACCATGACAAGTGTCGCCGTCATCGGCGCCGGGGCAATCGGCGCGTATTACATTTACGGTCTGTATGACTGCAAGGATATCAACCTGACGGTCATCGCCTCCGGGGAGCGCAGAAAGAAGCTGCAGGACGAAGGGCTCACGATCAACGGGCGCCGGTATGACCTGGCGGTCAGAACGCCGCAGGAACAGGCGGCGGCCGGAACGGACCTGCTGCTTGTGTGCGTGAAATACGGGGCGCTGCGGGAGATCCTGCCGGATATCCGGACGATGACGGGGGAGAACACGATTGTCTTAAGCCCCATGAACGGCATCGATTCCGAAGAAATCATCGGCGAGGTCATCGGAAAGCAGCACATGGTCGGTTCGTTCATGCGGATTTCATCCGAGCGGATCGGGCAGAATGTCGTGTTTAACCCGGAGAAGACGGACGGCATTTTCTTCGGAAAGCTCCCGGACGGAGCGCCGCAGAAGGATGTGCAGAAGGCGGCGGATGTCTTCCGGGGGTCCGGTGTTCGATGGCGGATTTCAGAAGACATTGTGCACGACATCTGGGACAAATACATGCGCAACATCTGTTTCAACCTGCCGCAGGCACTTCTTGGCGTCGGCGTGGGTGCGTTCTATGACAGCGAACACGTCGCGTGGATTTCCAAAGCGCTTGAGGAGGAAGTCCGGAAGACCGCGGCGGCGGAAGGGATTGTCCTTGACCCGCTGGTCCGGAAGCTGAAGGACCGGAAAAAGGCAGCGTATTCGACGCTGCAGGACATCCGGGCGAAGCGGCACACGGAAATCGAGATGTTTGCCGGGACGCTTCTGCGGGTGGCTGCAAAGCACGGGCTGAAGCTTCCGTACACGGAATATACCTATCATGCGATCCGCGCTCTCGAGGAGAAGAACGACGGAAAGTTTGACTATAATGACGAAGAGTAACATATGGAGGAAGGCAAGTATGAGTGACAAGATTATTCTCACCGGAGACCGCCCGACGGGACGGCTGCACATCGGACATTATGTGGGGTCGCTTCGCAACCGCGTGGTTCTGCAGAATTCCGGCGAATTCAAGAAGGTATTCATCATGATCGCCGACGCGCAGGCGCTGACGGACAACTTCAAGAATCCGGAGAAGGTGCGTCAGAACATCATCGAGGTGGCGCTGGACTACCTGTCCGTCGGCATTGATCCGGCGAAGGCGACGATTCTGATTCAGAGCCAGATTCCGCAGCTCACAGAGCTGACGTTCTACTATGCGGATCTGGTGACGGTCGCCAGACTGCAGAGAAATCCGACCGTCAAGTCGGAGATCCAGATGCGCGGCTTCAACGCCGACATTCCGGTCGGCTTCTTCACCTATCCGATCAGCCAGACGGCCGACATCACGGCCTTCAAGGCGACGGATGTTCCGGTCGGCGAGGACCAGGAGCCGATGCTGGAGCAGGCCCGTGAGATCGTGAGAAGCTTCAACCGCATCTACAGCCCGGACAAGCCGGTCCTCATCGAGCCGAAGATTGATCTGCCGAGCAACCAGGCGTGCCTGCGTCTGCCGGGCACGGACGGCAAGGCCAAGATGAGCAAGTCGCTGGGCAACTGCATCTATCTGTCCGATGATTCCAAGAGCGTTTGGGAGAAAGTCCGCAACATGTACACCGACCCGCAGCATCTTCAGGTATCCGATCCGGGGCACGTCGAGGGCAATACGGTGTTCACGTATCTGGATGCATTTGTCATGGAGGATTCGTTTGCGAAGTACTGGCCGGAATTCAGCTCGATGGACGAGCTGAAGGCGGCGTACGAGCACGGCGGCATCGGCGACATGAAGTGCAAGAAGTTCCTGTACAGTGTGCTGGAGGAGACGCTCACTCCGATCCGCGCGCGCCGTCACGAGTATGAGAAAGACATCGCCGGCGTCTACGAGATCCTGAAGAAGGGTACGGACGAGGCCCGCGAGGTGGCGCAGAAGACGGTCGACGAGGTCAAGGCGGCCATGAAGATCAACTATTTTGATGACGACGCCATGGTGCGCGAGCAGCAGGCGAAGTACAACAATCAGTGACAAATGTCTGCAGGGGGCAGATCTGAAAGGAGAAAACATGAGAATTCTTGTGACAGGCGGTGCCGGATTCATCGGAAGCCATACGGTCGTGGAGCTGCAGCAGGCCGGATATGACGTTGTTGTTGTGGACAATCTCGTGAACGCAAGCGAAGAGTCGCTTGCGCGCGTGGAAAAGATCACCGGAAAGCCGGTTCCGTTCGTCAAGGCGGACATCGGCGACCGGGCGGCCATGAACGACATCTTTGACAAATGGCAGTTTGACTGCGTCATTCATTTCGCGGGCCTCAAGGCCGTCGGCGAATCGGTCGGCAAGCCGGTCGAGTACTACACCAACAACATCGCCGGCTCGCTGGTTCTGTTTGACGTGATGAGAAAGCACGGCGTGAAGAACATCATCTTCTCGTCCTCTGCGACGGTTTATGGCTCTCCGGCCTTCGTTCCGATCACGGAGCAGTGCCCGAAGGGGACCTGCACGAACCCCTACGGCTGGACCAAGTGGATGCTCGAGCAGATCCTGACGGATATCCACACGGCAGATCCGGAGTGGAACGTCATTCTGCTGCGCTATTTCAACCCGATCGGTGCGCACGAGTCCGGCCTCATCGGCGAGAACCCGAACGGCATTCCGAACAACCTGATGCCGTACATCACCCAGGTTGCCATCGGAAAGCTCAAGAAGCTGCACGTCTACGGCAACGACTACCCGACGCCGGACGGCACGGGCGTGCGCGACTATATTCACGTCGTTGACCTCGCAAAGGGCCATGTGTGCGCGGTGAAAAAGATCACGGAGAATCCGGGACTTAAGATCTACAACCTGGGCACCGGCAAGGGCTCTTCGGTTCTTGACATTGTGAAGAACTTTGAGGCGGCAACCGGTGTGAAGATTCCGTATGAGATCACGGCAAGAAGACCGGGCGACATCGCGGAATGCTACTGCGACGCGAGCCTGGCCGAGAAGGAAATGGGCTGGAAGGCTGAAAAGACGCTGAAGCAGATGTGCGAGGATTCCTGGCGTTTCCAGCAGATGAACCCGAACGGCTATTAATCCAAAGACAGGAAAGAAGAAAGATTCATGGGTAAGTATTTCGGAACAGACGGCTTCCGCGGGGAAGCCAACGTGACACTGACAGTCGAGCACGCCTACAAAGTCGGCCGGTATCTGGGATGGTTTTACGGAAAGAATCATCCAGACGGCAAGGCGAAGATCGTCATCGGCAAGGACACCCGCCGGAGCAGCTACATGTTCGAGTATTCGCTGGTTTCCGGCCTTGTGGCATCCGGCGCGGACGCGTATCTGCTGCACGTGACGACGACGCCAAGCGTTGCGTACGTGACCCGCACCGACGACTTCGACTGCGGCATCATGATCTCCGCGAGCCACAATCCGTTCTATGACAACGGCATCAAGCTCATCAACGAGCACGGCGAGAAGATGCGCGAGGATGTGCTGGACGGCGTGGAGAAATATCTCGACGGTGAGATGGAGGAGATCCCATTTGCCAAGAGAGAAAAGATAGGCTGCACGGTCGACTATGTGGCCGGGCGCAACCGCTACATGGGGTATCTGATCAGCCTCGGCATTTACTCGTTCCGCCACTACCGCATCGGTCTGGACGCGGCCAACGGTTCGTCCTGGCAGCTGGCCAAGAACATTTTTGACGCGCTGGGCGCGAAGACGTTTGTGATCCACGCGGAGCCGGACGGCTTCAACATCAACAACGGCTGCGGCTCGACGCACATCGAGAGTCTGCAGGAGCTGGTCCTGCGCGAGCATCTGGACGCGGGATTCGCCTTTGACGGCGACGCGGACCGCTGCCTTGCCGTGAACGAGCGCGGCGAGGTGGTCACCGGCGATCACATTCTCTACATCGCCGGCCGCTACATGCAGAAGAAGGGACAGCTCGACGGCAACAAGGTTGTCACCACCGTCATGAGCAACTTCGGCCTGTACAAGGCGTTTGACGCCTGCGGCATCGAGTACGACAAGACCAAAGTCGGTGACAAATACGTCTACGAGGACATGGTTGAGCACGGCTACCGCGTCGGCGGCGAGCAGTCCGGCCACATCATCTTCAGCAAATATGAGACGACCGGCGACGGGCTGGTTACCGCCCTCAAGATCATGGAAATCATGATTGCCGAGAAGAAGACGCTGTCGCAGCTTTGCGAAGGCTTCACGATGTATCCGCAGGTTCTGGAGAATGTCCGCGTCGCCGACAAGACGAAGGTGCTCTCTGACCCGGATGTGAAGGCGGCCGTGGATGCGGCGGCAGAAGCGCTGGGCAGCGACGGACGGATTCTGGTGCGCCCGAGCGGCACGGAGCCGCTCATCCGCGTGATGGCGGAGGCGTCGGACAAGGAGACCTGCGCCCGGTACGTCGGCCAGGTCGTTTCCTGCATTCAGGCGAAAGGATATGCAGTTTCATGAGCAGCAGGGAAGACGAGAACAGCCGCAAGGAACAGGAGAAGGGGAAAACGCCGGTTTTCATCGATGCCGACAAGGAAATTGAAAAGGCGGAGGCGGCGTCCGAGGGACAGCCGGCCATATACCGCCTGATCGGCGACCCGAAGCGGGTGGCCGCCCTCATCGGCGCAGCAGTTTTTCTGCTTGGGGCCGGCCTGATGATGTTCACCGTGACCGATGCCGCGGGGACACAGAGCGTATCCGTCTCCCTGTGGAGCGGATTTGGCGCCGGCAACGTCCTGGGGAAGATTTCTGTTGCATTTCTCATCCTGGGCGTCGTGTGCCTGATCACGTCCCGGATCCGCGGCGCGCTGCTGGGCGGAATGATTTCTCTGTTTCTGCTGGCCGTCACGCTGGTCGTCTCGGCACTGCAGGGCCGCACACTTTTCGGGAGCGGCTCGCACGTTTCGCTGGGGCTCGGCAGCCTGATCGCGCTGGGCGGTCTGATTCTGTATCAGACGGCGCTGATGATGGTCTATATGCAGATCGTTTTAAAGAAAACCAGAAGGCCCAGCGCAAAGAAGGGCGCCTGAGGCACAGGGCACTTTTGAATCGTGCTATAATGATGACAGTCGGAAGGTTCGTGACAGAAGGGTTTTATGGACACAATTAAGGTTAAAGCCAGAGGAAAGATCAATCTCGGTCTGGACGTGCTCGGGCGGCGGCCGGACGGGTACCATGAGGTTCGCATGGTTATGCAGACGGTCGGCCTGTACGACAGTCTTGAGATCACGAAGATTCCGGAAGAGGAAATCCGGATCCGGACGAATTTGAAATATCTGCCGGTCGATGAGAACAACCTGGTCTACAAAGCCATCCGCCTCATGAAGCAGATGGCCGGATTTGCGGGCGGCGTCGCCGTTGATCTGCACAAGTTCATTCCGGTGTCTGCCGGCATGGCGGGCGGCTCGACGGATGCGGCCGGCGTGATGTTCGGCGTCAACAAGCTGTATAATCTGAATTTTGATCTGCCGCAGATGATGGAGATGGGGCTGAAGCTGGGCGCTGACGTCCCGTACTGCCTGATGCGCGGGACCGCGCTGGCAGAAGGAATCGGCGAAAAGCTGACCCGCGTTCCGGCGGCGCCGCACATGGACATTCTGCTGGCCAAGCCCCGGATCAGCGTGTCCACCCGCATGGTGTACGAAAAACTTGATTCCACGCCCATCACCTCTCACCCGGACACCATGGCGATCCTGAAAGCCATCGCGGCCGGTGATGTTGAGGCGCTCTGTGCCTCCATGGGAAATGTTCTCGAGAGCGTTACGATCCCGATGTACCCGGTCATCGCCCGGCTGAAGCGCCAGATGATGGACACCGGCGCCATCGGCGCCATGATGAGCGGCAGCGGCCCGACGGTCTTCGGCATCTACCGGGATGCGGAGAGCTGCGCGCGGGCCAGAGACGTTCTCAGGAAAGCCGGAGACGCCAGACAGGTGTACACGACGGAGACATTCAATCCGCCGGGGGCTGCTGTCCGCGATTATTGATGATTTATACAAACGAAACATAAGGAAATAACACATGAAAGGTGAACTGGTATTAAATTCAAACGACTATCTTCCGCTGCGGGATGTGGTGTTCCAGACCCTGCGGCAGTCGATTCTGACGGGACAGATGGAGCCCGGCGAGCGTCTGATGGAAGTCCAGCTTGCTGAAGAACTTGGTGTTTCCCGGACGCCTGTCCGGGAAGCGATCCGGATGCTGGAACTGGAAGGGCTGGTCGTCATGATTCCGCGGCGCGGCGCCCAGGTTGCAGCCATCACGGAGCAGGATCTGCGGGACGTGCTGGAAGTGCGCGCCACGCTGGAACGCCTGGCGGTGCGTCTTGCCTGCGAGCGCTTCACGGAGGAAGGGTACAGGAATCTGGAGAAGGCGAACCGGGAATTTGCCCACCTTGCGCGCCTGAAAAACAAGAGCGTGGTGGACATCACCAACGCTGATGTGCATTTCCACGATGTCATCTATCAGGCGACCGGCAACCGGCGTCTGATCCAGATCGTGCAGAACCTGCAGGAGCAGATGTACCGCTACCGCATGGAATACGTGCGCGACCTGAGCAGCCACGAAAACCTCATCGCCGAGCACACAGAAATCATCCGCGCGCTGGAAGCGCGCGACGAGGCGAAGGCGGAGGAGATCATCGTCACCCACATCTCCAATCAGGAAAAAGAAATCCTCCGGCTCCTCCACGAACGCGAGAACGAAAAGCAGGAAGGCCGCCGGCACCACATCGAAGGAGACTGAGGCGGAGCTGCTTCCCTGATTCTTAAGGTTAACCGGCCAGGCTGGCTGGCCTGGTCTGGAGGCCGGGCTGGCTGGCCCGGTCTGGAGGCGGGGCTGGCTGGCCCGGTCAGCAAAATTAGCTTGTTTGTGATTTCCGGTGACACTTTTGGCCCGTGGCGGCCGGGGTGGTCAGCGGAAATTCGTTTTTTCTTGCTTCCGGTGACGTTTTGGGCCGAAACAGGCCGGCTGGGACATCGGAAATAACCGGATTTTTGATTCCCGCTGACGATGGACTTCCGGATGGGCTGATATTGTCATCGGAATAGCCTGCTTTTCTGGTTTCCGCTGACACAGGATTTCCAGATGGGTTAATTTGTGCCCGGAATAACTTGTTTTTCTGGTTTCCGATGACGTTCGTCCCCGAACGGATGGGGCGGCTCATCGGAAAGCTTGTTTTGGATCAATTTTGTTGAATTCCGAGGTGGTTTGCCATAACTAATTCATTAAAAAGTTCCCTGCAGCCACATTGTGATGAATCCGGCGCTGGAAATCAGCTTGAAAGTTCATCAAAAAGCCTGACCACGTGCCTTCTGTGCTGAATTCCCGTCGCTGCCTGGCCCCGGCGTTCCCTGGTTTAAAGCAATTAAAAAGTACACCGGAAACAAGAATCATGCTTCCGGTGTACCTGGTCTTTTATTCTCTTTTATTCCTGTCCTGATTTTCTGCCTGAATCTCAGACTTTCGCGTACTCGTCGAGCAGGCTCTTCTTGACGTCGTAAAGGCGCTGGCTCAGGTCGACGTGTACCTGGTGCGGGTTCACGAGGCGCTTGCTTTCGTCCCAGAGCGTCGCCATTTCCTTCTTGCAGTACGCCTGAATGTCCATGACCTTCGGCGACTTGTAGATGCACTGGCCGGACTTGAAGATCGGCACGAGGATCTCGCGCAGCGTGTATTCACCCGGCTTGAGAAGCGTCTTCTTCCAGGTCTCGACCGGATCGAAGAGCAGAAGCGGCTGATTGCCGTCGATCTTCTCGTCTGCGAGGGCGATCAGGTCGGCCACGATCATGCCGTTGCGGTCGTACACGCGGTAAATGGTCTTGTTGCCCGGATTCGTGATCTTCTCGGAATTCTCAGAGAGCTTGATCTTCGGGACGAAATTGCCGTCGTCGCCCATGATGGCGGCGAGCTTGTAGACACCGCCGAAGGCCGGCGTATCCTTGGATGTGATCAGGTTGGTGCCCACACCCCAGGAGTCGATTCTGGCGCCCTGCGTTTTCAGGGAAGAAATCAGATACTCGTCCAGATCCGAGCTTGCGGCGATCTTGGCGTCGGAGAAGCCGGCTTCGTCCAGCATCGCTCTCGCCTTCTTTGTCAGGTAGGCGAGGTCGCCGGAGTCGAGGCGGATGCCGTAGTTGTGGAGCGGAATGCCGGCTGCGCGCATTTCCTGGAATACCTGGATGGCGTGCGGAACACCGGACTTCAGCGTGTCATACGTGTCGACAAGAAGCGTGCAGGCATTCGGGTAGATCTTCGCGTACTCGCGGAATGCGGTCAGCTCGTCCGGGAAGCTCATGATCCAGCTGTGGGCGTGTGTGCCCATGACCGGAACGCCGAACATCTGGCCGGTGAGGACATTGGAGGTGCCGACGCAGCCTGCGATGACAGCGGCTCTGGCGCCGTAGATACCGGCGTCCGGACCCTGCGCGCGGCGCAGACCGAATTCCATGATGCCGCCGCCATTTGCCGCGTAGACAATGCGCGCCGCCTTGGTGGCGATCAGGGACTGGTGATTGATGATGTTGAGAATCGTGGTCTCCAGAAGCTGGGCCTGCATGATCGGCGCGATGACCTTGACGATCGGCTCGCGCGGGAACATGACGGTGCCTTCCGGAATCGCGTAGATGTCGCCGGTGAAGCGGAAGGTGCGCAGATAGTCAAGGAAATCTTCCTCGAACAGGCCGGTGCTGCGAAGGTAGGCGATGTCCTCATCGGAAAAATGAAGATCGTTGATGTAGTCGATGACCTGTTCCAGGCCGCAGGAGATGGAATATCCGCCGTCATCCGGGTTGCGCCGGTGAAACGCGTCGAATACGACGGTGCGGTTGTTGCCCGTCTTGAAGTATCCCTGCATCATGGTGAGCTCATACAGGTCGGTTAACATGGTGAGATTTCTTGACATAACGTTCCTTCCGTGTCCGCTTTTGCGAACCGTTTTCTGCACATTCAGCCTGTCGGCGCAAATCTGCCGGCAGGCTGAAAAACACAGTTATTTGCTCTTTTTCGTGCTGGCGGTATCCTTGCTCTGCTCGCGAACGGTCTTTTCCGCCTTCTTCAGGCTTGCAGACAGACGGCCGGAGAGACTCTTTTTCTTCGGAATCTCGGCCTTGCCGCCGCGGATCGACTTGATGCCGGTGAGGTAAATGCCGCTGATTTCGGCCTTGACCTGTGCCTTGACCGGAACCGTGTCATACACATCCGGGTCGCAGAGCATCGTCATGATGCGGGGACCGATCTTGACCTTGACGACCGGCATCTTGCGGCCGCGGAGATATTTCGGAACCTGATCCATGACGGATTGCTGGAAACCGGCGTCTTTGAATTTCATTTTCTTTTTGTCGATGATCAGCATGGATACGACCTGCTTGGCCGCCTCGATCTGATCCTGCTGGACAGCCTGCTTCTTGCGCAGACGGTTGCCGAGAATCACGAGAACAACGGTGACGGCGGCGAGTACGATGAGGACAATAGCCCAGACTGGCATGAAAGGATACCTCCTGAAAATAAGTGCCGCAAAACCGGCTTCCGGCCTGCCTGTGTCAGGCCGGAAGCCGGTAAGCGCGCATTTGGCATGATTATAACACGAACCTTTATTTTTGCAATGAATTGAAAACTTTCTCCATCGAATCGTGAACCTGCGTGTGCAGCTGGTTCTGCGCGGCGCGGGGCATGCCAGCCGTTTCAATGGCGGGGAGAATCGTCACGGTGGTCTTTGCACCTTTGACGCCGAACGGCTTCAGATCCTCGAACATCTCGCGGGTGCCGGTCTGCACGACCGGAACGACCGGGAGGCCGGGCTTGGTGGCGAGCTTGAACGCGCCGCCCTTGAACTCAAGCATTCCGCCGCCTTTGTTGCGGGTCCCTTCCGGGAAGATGAGGACGGAGATGCCATTTTTCATGAGGGCAATGCCGTCGAGCACCATCTGGGCGCCGGCCCGGACGTTGCTGCGGTCCAGAAACAGGCAGTGGATGTTGCGCATCCAGGTGGAGAGCAGCGGAATGTGCTCCATTTCCTTCTTGGCCACGACGCTGATGCGCCCCGGCAGGATGCTCGCCAGAATGATGATGTCGAAGAAGCTGCGGTGGTTGCCCACATACAGCACCGCCTGATTTTCCGGGATGTTCTGCATGCCGGTGATCTGCGGCTTCACGCCGGCCAGATGCCACAGCACTTTGAGGGCGGATTTTACGATCGGGTAGCAGAACGCGTCCTTTTTCTCCGGTGAGAAATGTCCGATCAGCGCCGCCACCGGCAGCAGAATCAGACTGGCCGCGAAGAATATTACAAGCCAGACGAGGCACAGGAGTGTCCGCAGAGGATTGCAGGTCATAACAGGCTCCTTCCGGCGGCGTGATGGTGCCGCCCTTCCTTTTGTTAAATGTATTGTAGCGCATCCGCGCCTTATTGTGTCAGAGTTACGAGGGCGGAAGCGCCGGAAGATTTCGTGATTTCGCCGTCCGTCGTGACGAAGACAGCCTCCGTGTCCGGGAGAGACTCAACCAGGGCCAGCCCGGCCTCCTGCCCGAGGCAGAAGCACACCGTGCTCAGCGCATCCGCGTCTGCAGACGACGCCGTCAGGATGGTCACCTGCGACAGCCCCGACTGGCACGGGTACCCCGTGGCCGGGTCGAGAATGTGGTAGTAGAAGTTTCCGTCCGCATCCGTAAACTGCCGCTCATAATTGCCGCTGGACACGATGCTCAGATCCGCCGCGCGCACCGTGGCCAGATACGTGTCGCTGCTGGCAAATGGCTTCCGGATCCCGATGGTATAATCTTCAGCTCCCGTGATCTCTCCGCCGCTTTCTGTTCCGCCGGACTTGCCGCCGAATACCAGAACGTTGCCGCCGAGATTGATGACGGCCCGCCGGATGCCCTTTTCCAGAAGATCCTCGTGCAGACGGTCCGCGATGTAGCCCTTGGCCACGGCTCCGAGATCAAGGACATATCCCGCCGGCATGGTCACGGTCCGGTCCGCCTCTGGGTCCGATGCGTCCTTCGGGCTCACCGAGATTTTTGAGTCGTCCACGAAGGCAAGCGCCGCCTGAATGTCCGCCTCGTCCGGGACAGCCGGGTTATCGGAGGTGAAGTCCCACAGACGGCTCACAGCCCCGATGCTGACCGCAAAGGCGCCGCCGCTCATGGAAGAATAGTCGAGGGCGGTCTGCAGGCAGTCGGCGAGCTGCCACGGAACTTTGTCGGTCAGTCCGGCGTTCAGGTTCCAGAGGGCACTGCCTTCTTTCTGCATCGAGAAAATATCCTCGTACGCCTCACAGTCCGAAATGACCTCTTTCACAGCCGCCTTCGTCTTCTGACCGGAATAGTCGCCGGCCAGCGTTTCGTAGGCGGAGATTGAAATGATGGTGTCAAGCGAAAAGGCCTGCTCTGTGATCGGAGATGACAGAGTCCTGCGGCATCCGGTGAGGAAGGTGCAGGGCAGCAAAAAGACAAGAAAAGTGAGACAGGCAAGAAAAGACGCGCCTGTTCTCCGGAACTTTCCGCACGGTTTTTGGGAAGAACTGTTTTGTGCCGGTATGTTCATACGCTCTCTCTGATTCAGCTGCTTGTGTGCATTTTACATATCCTTGCTAAGTATAATCCGCAGCCTGTGATATAATCAATGAAATCGGCTTTGAAAATCAGGAAGGACAATCTCTTTATGAAAAGAAAAAACATTCTGGCGGCAGCTGCCGCACTGCTCCTGTGCGTACCGCTGACAGCCTGCGGAAACAGTTCCGATGGCACCGCTTCGTCTTCAGCCACAACGGCAAGTGCCGCAGCAACAGCGGCCGCGACGGCGGAAGCGATCGTATCGCCGGATCAGGTGACCGAGGACACCGACACGTCAAACCGGGCGCTGCAGGCTTCGGAGTACGACAGCTTCTACCAGATGACGGCGGCCGTCTACAAAAAGTATGTGACGCTTCCGGAATACAAGGGCATCGCGGTGACGGTGGACCGTTCCTCGGAGGACGTGAGCGATGACACCGTGGAGGAGACGATTCAGTCGATGCTCGAGGATTCCGCATCGACAGTGGATGTGACGGCGGACGGTGTGACCCAGAGCGGCGACACCATCACGCTGGATTATCAGGGACTGCTGGACGGCGTGGCATTTGACGGCGGCACGGCCACCGATCAGACATACACCATCGGCTCCGGCAAGTTCATCTCGGATCTGGACGAGGGCCTCGTGGGCCTGAAGGCCAATGTGCAGACCGACATCCCCTGCACCTTCCCGGACGACTATTCCTCGAGTGATCTGGCGGGCAAGTCGGTGATCTTCCGCGTGACCATCAAGAGCATCACCCGCAAGGACGTGCCGGAGCTCACCGATGCGTGGGTTCAGGCCAACGCCGCCAATTACAATTACACCGATGAGACGACGGCTGACCAGTTCCGCCAGGCAGTGAAGGAAGAGCTGGTCTCTCAGAAAGTGGCGTCCAACGACAGCACCAAGTTCAAGGATATCCTGGCGACCATCGCCGACGGTCTGACCGTCGACAAATATCCGGAAAAAGAACTGACCAGCCTCACCAACACCATGGTGAACAATGTCAAGACACAGTACCAGAATTACGGCGCCTCGAGCGGCTACACCAGCTTTGACGGCTATCTGCAGGGAATGTACGGCATGGAAAATGAGGCGGCATTTACCGACTATGCCAGCACCTATGCGCAGAACTACCTGCTGACCAAGATGATTGTGACGGAGATCGCCGACGCCGAGGACATTCATGTGACGGAAGAGGAGATCAACGATCTGGGCGAATCCCTGGCTTCTTACTACGGTTACGACGGATATGACACGATTATCAGCTCTCTGGGCAAAGAGATGAACTGCGAGGTCGGCTATGAGTATCTGTACGGCAAGGTGGAAGAAGTCGTGAATGCCGCAGCGGTTGAGACGACGACAAATGGCTGAGTCAGAGTATCACACACACGAATTTCCGCCTTTTTACCGGCCGGATTCCAGAATCCTGATTCTGGGCTCGTTCCCGTCGGTCAAGTCCCGCGAGGCCGGATTTTACTACGGCCATCCGCAGAACCGGTTCTGGCCGCTTCTGGCCTGCATCTTTCATGAGCCGCGGCCGGGCAGCCAGAGAGAAAAGGAAGCGCTGCTGGCGCGGAACCACATCGCACTGTGGGACGCCATCGAGTCCTGCGAGATCCGCGGCAGTTCGGACGCGAGCATCCGTGAGGCCCGTTCCACGGACATCCCGGCGTTGCTGGCGCAGACACAGGTTCAGAAGATTGTCACCAACGGGAAGCTGGCGGACAAATACTACAAGAAGTACAACGAAGAACGGACCGACATTCCGGCGGTGTGCCTTCCGTCGACCAGCCCGGCCAACGCGGCGGTCCGCTTTCCGCAGCTCCTGGCGGCCTGGGAAAAGGAACTGCTGCTGCCTGTCCGGCTTCATCTGACGTTCACGGGCCGCGTGCAGCACGTGGGATTCCGCGTCACGGCCTTTGACACGGCAAGAAGGCTCGGCCTGACCGGCTGGGTCAGAAACTGCCTGCGGTCTGATATGACCGAGGCGGAGGTTCAGGGAAGCCCGGAGCAGGTGGAAACATTTGTCAGGGAAATGCGGGGCGTGCCCCGGTTCGCCGTCCGGAACGTGGCCAGGTACGAGTGCCCGCTGAAGGACGACGAGACGTATTTTGACATTCGGTGAAATCTGTACGGATTCCTTCCGGTGCGGCGCGCAAAGCTGCGCCGGGAGGGATTTTTCTGTCTGCGGGCCATATATTTGCGCTTCAGACGGGGGTAATATTCACAACATTGCAAAAACGTTTCCCTGCCGGGACTTGACGGGGCGGCGGGCGCCGCTGTATGATTCCAATCGTAAATTTCATAGAGGTTTTGTCCCTTATTTCGAGTGGTGGAGATACATAGGATCTGTGAAGCCCGGCAACCCGCGCCAGCATCTGCAGGACGCGAAGGTGCCAAACCTGAGCGAACAACCGTTTCCAGGATGGTTCGAGCAATAAGAGGACGCAAATCGCCTGATTTGGGTCCTTTCTGGCTGTCAATCCGGAAGGACCTTTTTCTATCCTTAAAAATGCGGACAAGATCGATTGAAGTCAAGAAGGAGAAAAAACAAATGGAGAAAAGACTGTTCACATCCGAGTCCGTGACAGAAGGACATCCGGACAAGGTCTGCGACGCGATTTCTGACGCGATTCTGGACGCCTGCATGGCACAGGATCCGATGAGCCGCGTTGCATGCGAGACAGCTGCCTGCACCGGATTCGTTCTGATCACAGGCGAAATCACAACAAAGGCAAAGGTTGACTATCAGGCAGTCGCACGCCAGACGATCAACGAGATCGGCTACACGAATTCTGAGCTCGGCTTTGACGGCAATACCTGCGCGGTATTCGTTGCCATCGACCAGCAGTCCCCGGATATCGCGATGGGCGTTGACAATTCGCTCGAGACAAAGGCTGACCTGCGCGCTCTTGAGAAGAACATGACCGACGAAGAGATCGGCCAGATCGGCGCCGGCGACCAGGGAATGATGTTCGGCTTTGCCACAAACGAGACACCGGAGTATATGCCGTATCCGATCAGCCTGGCTCACAAGCTCTGCCGCCAGCTGACCAAAGTCCGCAAGGATGGCACACTCAGCTATCTTCGTCCGGACGGCAAGTCCCAGGTTTCCGTAGAGTACGATGAGAACGGCAAGCCGTGCCGCCTCGAGGCTGTTGTCATTTCCACACAGCACGACCCGGATGTAACCCAGGAGCAGATCCACAAGGACATCCGCAAGTATGTATTCGATCCGGTTCTGCCGAAGGAGCTGATCGACGACAAGACAAAGTTCTTCGTAAATCCGACCGGCCGTTTCGTAATCGGCGGCCCGCACGGCGATGCAGGTCTCACCGGCCGTAAGATCATCGTCGACACCTACGGCGGCTATGCCCGTCACGGCGGCGGCGCATTCTCCGGCAAGGACTGCACAAAGGTTGACCGTTCGGCTGCCTATGCTGCCCGCTACGTTGCGAAGAACATCGTTGCGGCCGGCCTGGCTGACCAGTGCGAGATCCAGCTTTCCTACGCAATCGGCGTAGCAGAGCCGACCTCCATCTCCATCAACACCAACGGCACCGGCAAGCTCTCCGATGAGAAGCTGACCGAGATCGTCCGCGACAACTTCGACCTTCGTCCGGCCGGCATCATCAAGATGCTTGACCTCCGCCGCCCGATCTACAAGGCAACCGCCGCATACGGTCACTTCGGCCGCACCGACGTAGACCTTCCGTGGGAGAGACTCGACAAGGTTAAGGAACTCAGAAAGTACCTGTAATCTGACAACTGTCACTCAAAAACGACTTGCTGGAGCCTGCTGCAATTCCATGACAAATGGAACTGCGGCAGGCTCCTTTTTTGTGGGGAAGAAACGGGGGTGTGGGCTGGTCTGGGGGCCTGGGACTGACCGGCTGGCCTGGGGCAGGCCGATCGTCATCGGAAAGCAAGCTGGACGACGTTTCCGGTGCGCTTCCGGGGCTTGTGGGCAGGCGGGTGTCACCGGAAAGCAAGCTGGGTAGTGTTTCCGGTGCGCTTCCGGGGCTTACTGGCAGGCGGTAATCATCGGAAAACAAGCCAGGCGACAAATCCGGTGCGCCCTGAGGCGGTCCGGGCTGGCGGCAGTCATCGGAAAGCAAGTTTGTGGAATTTCCGATGCGCCCTGAGGCGGTTTGGGCAGCCGACAGTCATCGGGAAGCAAGTTCGTGATATTTCCGGTGCTCTTTTCAGCCATTTTCTGCTCGTTATGTCATCGGGATTGAGTGAAGCGCCTGCATAGATGACGTCTTCCCCGAATTCAGGGCAAAAAGAGCACCGGAAACTTGTTATTTTGTAATTTTGCTGACTAGCAAGCCGCGCTTCTGACGAAAAGGTCATCGGAGACCCACCAACTTGTTAATTTTGCTGCCCGACCAGCCCCGCTCTCGGAAGGTTTCACCGGTAATCCATAATCTGGCCATTTCCGGTGCGCTCTGAGGCGGCCCGACAGCCGTCAATCACCGGAAATCAAGTTGGGCAGCATTTCCGGTGCGCCCTGCGGTGGTCCGGGCTTCCGGCAATCATCGGAAAGCAAGTTTGCGGCATTTCCGGTGATTGTTTTTGCCCTTCCCTGCTCGTTATGTCATCGGGATTGAGTGAAGCGCCTGCATCGATGACGTCTTCCCCGAATTCAGGGCAAAAAGAGCACCGGAAACCTGCTTTTTTGTATTTTTGCTGACCAGCAACCCTGCTTCTGACGAAAAAGTCATCGGGGACCCGCCAACTTGTTAATTTTGTTGCCCGACCAGCCCTTATCCCTGGCAGGAATCACCGGAAATCCACAAACTTATCATTATCGCTGCCTGGGCATCTCTTTCCCTGGCAGGCTCTTTTCCGGGCAGCCCTTCCCTTGGCAAGCTCTTTTCCTGGCTTCCTTCTCTGGCGAAGTGCCGTGAAGAGCTGTCACAGGCAATATTCGCGGATCATGGCATTGATCTCGCCTGTTCCGAGCGGGCTGACCGATGTCTCTTCTGTAATAATCAGCTGCTCACCTGGATAAATCTGGTTCTGCTGGTAATCCTTAAGCCTTCTGACAGCGTTCCTGGCGTAGTCATGGTCGTCCATCATGCCGCGGTGTTCCCAGTACAGAACAGTTCTCTTTCGCACATTCAAAATCGTGAAATCCGGATAAATGGTGCCGCTGCGCAGCGTCAGCGGGCATTCATATTTATATGGAATCTTTCTCCGGTAGAGCGCATTTGCAATATTGAGCTCCGATTTCGAACGGACATGTTCCCCTTGCTCTGTGATAAAATCCGACTTCAAATCCGAAATTGATTTCCCCTCATATGGCGTTTCAAGCCAGTTGTGCACGAGCACTTCATCAGGCAGGTCCGAAGCCATGACAAATTTCCGGGCTCTTTCCGGAAATTTCAGATATAAATTCTGAATCTGCTCCGGGATCAAGGCGCCTGTCTGCAGCAGTTTCTCAAGTGCTCTGATTTCCTGCCTGATCAGGCGCAGAGATTTCTCATCATACGATTTCTGAAGATACGTTTTAATTTTCTTCTCGTCCCGGACGGAGATATACACGCCGGTCCGATCCGAGGCGCTGCTTCGCAGATAATACATCACCCTGCCGCCGCGGGTAATAAGATGAATTTTCCCCTGCGGATAATTTTGTGACCGCGCCTCCAGTATGTTCTGCACGCGCTTCAGCTCTGCAAGACGCTTCCTCGCCTGCAGATATACACCGGCTTCTTTCATTATGTTGCTTTTCATCTGCACCTCCTGCAAAAAGAATTTCATTGGCAGAACTGCCATGGAAACAAAAAGATAATGTCTGATAAGAAAACAGGAAAAATCATCCGGCCTAAGCCGCTGTGTCACATCAATTGGAAAAATAAAAGGGGAAATATCAAAGAAAAATTGCCGCTCTCAGCAACTATCCATATAGTATCATATGCAAGAGAATAGCGAAAGCTCATTGCCATTTTTTTCTTTTCTGACACTGCCGCCAGTCAGCGGAAAACAAGCCAGGCGACAAATCCGGTGCGCCCTGAAGCGTTCCGGACAGCCGTCAATCATCGGAAAGCAAGTTCGTGGCATTTCCGGTGCTCTTTTCAGCCCCTTCTTGGTCATTCTGTCATCGGGATTGAGCAAAAAGCCTGCGTAGATGACGTCATCCCCGAATATAGGGCAAAAAGAGCATCGGAAACTTGCTTTTTTGTAATTTTGCTGACCAGTAAACCCTGTCTCCGGCAAAAACGTCACCGGGAATTCACTAACTTGCTAATTTTGCTGCCCGGGCAGCCCTGATTTCCAAGATGTGTCACCGGAAATCAACAAGAACTTGTTTTTAGCTGCCTTTCGGCTGCCGGGAAACTGTCGGGCTATTGTTGACAGGCTGTCGGGAAGCTGCCGGAAATTGTCGGCAGGTCGAGGAATCACCGGGAATTCCAAAAAGCCGGATCCCGATGCGTATTTTTAGTGAATTTACGGATAGCGTCAGCAAAATTGACTTGAAAACAGGATCCCGATGCGCAATTCAGGCAAAATTCCGTGACAGAGGCACCAAAAGCAAGAAAGAATGGCAATCCCGATGACAAGAAGCCTGTGATGGGGCTGAAAAAAGCATCGGGATTACCACAAACTTGTTTTCCGCTGACTACCGGTCTGCTAGGCAAGCTATGGCGTCATCGGGATTTGCAAAACTGATAATTCCGATGCCATCCCAAGCCCGCCGGGGGCCGAAATGTCATCGGAATTCAAGTTATTTTAATTTCCGGTGCAGGACCATCCGGTGCAGGACCATTCGGCGAAGAGCCGCCCAGTCGGCGCAGAACCGCCCCGCCGACTGTGCCTGCCCATCCCTCACATCCCGTCCCTGCCCTCTCCCTTCCCTCCAGTTCCGCCCCTTCCCCGTCCCTAAAAACGAAAAAATTCAGCTGTCTTCTCTTGCTGTGGATTTTCCTCCTTTTCGCGTCTATAATAAATTTGTATCTTAAGCGCAAAATTACGAGGAGACAGAAATGTTGACTACAGATATAGGCATTGACCTTGGAACCGCGAGCATTCTTGTATTTGTCAGGGGGAAAGGGGTCGTGCTGAAGGAGCCGTCTGTCGTGGCTTTTGACAGGGACTCCGGGAAGATCCGTGCCATCGGCGAAGAGGCCCGGCTGATGATCGGCAGAACACCGGAGAATATCGTGGCGGTGCGCCCGCTCAAAGAGGGCGTGATTTCGGACTACCGCGTCACGGAAAAGATGCTGAAGTACTTCATCCAGAAGGCGGTGGGCAGAAGGCTTCTGAAGAAGCCGCGGATCTCTGTCTGCGTGCCGTCGGGTGCGACGGAAGTGGAGCGCATGGCGGTCGAGGAGGCGGCCATGGCGGCGGGCGCCAGAGAAGTGGCGATCATCGAGGAGCCGCTGGCAGCGGCCATCGGCGCCGGAATCGACATCAACCGTCCCTGCGGCAACATGATTGTCGACATCGGCGGCGGCACCAGTGATATCGCCGTGATTTCGCTGGGCGGCACCGTCGTTTCCACATCCATAAAGATCGCCGGCAACGATTTTGACGAAGCGATCGTCCGCTACATGCGCAAGCAGCACAACCTGCTGATCGGCGATCAGACCGCAGAGGAGATCAAGATCAAGGTGGGCTGCGCCTATCCGCTGCCGGAAGTGAAGAAAATGGATGTCAAGGGCCGCAACCTGGTCACCGGACTCCCGAAAAATGTGACCGTTTCCTCGGAAGAGACGGAAGAGGCACTGCGCGACGCCACCAGCCAGATCGTGGAGGCGGTGCACAGCGTGCTGGAGAAGACGCCGCCGGAGCTGGCCAGCGATATTGCCGACCGCGGCATCGTGATGACCGGAGGCGGAAGCCTGCTGCAGGGACTTGACCAGCTGATCGAGTCGGGAACGGGAATTCACACGATGGTGGCCCAGGACCCGATGAAGTGCGTGGCCATCGGAACCGGAAAGTTCCTGGAGTTTCTGGCAGGAGAGAGCGGAAACGCCTGAAACGGATTCTGAGGGGCGAAAGTTGCAGGAAGAACAGGAGACGATAGAAGGATTCGTGGAAAAAATCATTTTCCACAATCCGGACAATGGATATACCGTGCTGTCGCTGCGCCGCAAGACGGAGGAGATCACCTGCGTGGGCGAGACCTTCGATCTGGACGAGGGCGAGTACATCGAGGCGGCGGGGCAGTGGACAGTGCATCCGGTCTATGACCGGCAGTTTAAAATCAGTGCCTACCAGGTGAAGATTCCCGAGGACACCGCGGCCGTGAAGCGCTATCTTGGATCCGGCGCCATCAAGGGCATCGGCGAGAAGATGGCCGCCCGCATCGTGAAGAAATTCGGGGCGGATACGCTGCATGTGCTGGAAGAAGAGCCGGAGCGTCTGGCGGAGGTCAAGGGCATTTCATACGACGGTGCGCTCAAAATCAGCGCGCAGGTCATCGAAAAGCGCCAGATGCGGGACACCATGATGGCTCTGACACAGTACGGCATCGGCATGAAGCTGGCAACGGATGTCTACAACCGCTACGGGGACGACACGCTCACCGTGCTGCAGAAAAATCCATACAGGCTGGCGGAGGACATCACAGGGATCGGATTCGGCACGGCCGATGAAATTGCGCGCAAGACAGGCGTCGAGCTCACATCGGGCTTCCGCATCCGCGCAGGCATTCTGTATACACTGCAGATGGCAGAAGGGGAAGGACACATGTATCTTCCGGCGGATGTCCTGCAGCGGAAATCCGGCGCTCTTCTGCAGCTTGATCTGCCGGATTTCGACAACATTCTTGAAGAACTCTCCATCGAAGGAAAACTGATTCTGAAGAAAAGCGCAGAGGAAGTGCCCTGCGTCTATCTTCCTGCGCTGTACCGGGCCGAGTCGGAGACGGCCGGGTATCTCGCGGCGCTGAATGAGTTTCACGAGGATGTGAGCGGCGAGGAGGAAATCCGCGGCGGCATCCGCCGTATCACGCATAAACTGAACATCGAGCCGGATGAAACGCAGGAAGATGCCGCCTTCACGGCGGTGACCAATCCGGTCGTCGTCATCACCGGCGGACCGGGCACCGGCAAGACCACGATCATCCGGACAATCATCTCGTACTTTGAGTGGCAGCAGCTGGATGTGGCGCTGGCCGCACCGACAGGCCGTGCGGCAAGGCGCATGACCGAGGCCACAGGCCGCCCGGCGCAGACCATCCACCGGCTGCTGGGAGCCTCCGGAAAACCGGATGACGCGGAAAAAGACGCGGCCGGGCAGGCCCACGTGACATTTACCCTGGACCGGGACAACCCGCTGGATGCGGATGTGCTCATCATCGACGAGTCCTCCATGGTCGACATCTTTCTGATGCGATCGCTTCTGACGGCGCTCTCGCCGGGCACCCGCCTGATTCTGGTGGGCGATGTGGACCAGCTCCCCAGCGTGGGACCTGGAAACGTGCTGCGCGACATCATCGACTCGGGCGCCTTCCCGGTCGTGAAGCTCACGAAAATCTTCCGGCAGGCAGCGGAGTCCGACATCGTCATGAACGCGCACCGCATCAACAACGGAGAGCCGGTGACGCTGACCACCCGCAGCCGGGATTTCCTGTATCTGAAGCGGGACACGCCGCAGCAGATCATCGGCGCCATCTACACGCTGGTGACCGACAAGCTGCCGAAATACGTAAACGGCACGGCTTCCGACATCCAGATCCTCACGCCGTCCCGCAAGACGGCCCTGGGCGTCGAGCCGCTGAACAAAATCATGCAGGAAATGATCAACCCGGCGGCGCCGGGCAAGCCGGAGCGCAAGGTGGCAGATACCATTTTCCGGCTCGGCGACAAGGTCATGCAGACGCGCAACGACTACACCAGAGAGTGGACGCGCCGAAGCGCCTCCGGCACCGCCGATGAAAAGGGCGTCGGCGTCTACAACGGCGACACCGGCGTGATCACGGCCTTCTCGGATGTTTTTAACACGGTGACGGTTCTCTACGACGACGGCCGCGAGGCAGTCTACCCGTTTGAGGAACTCGAGGAGCTGGACCTGGCCTACGCGATGACGATTCACAAGGCCCAGGGCTCCGAGTACAAAGCGGTCGTCATGCCGCTCTTTCCTGGACCTCCGATGCTGATGAACCGCAATCTTCTCTACACCGCCGTCACCCGCGCAAAGAACTGCGTCGTGCTGGTCGGGCACGCCGACGTATTTGTCCAGATGGAGAGGAGCCGCCAGGCATCGCGGCGCTACTCCTCGCTGGCGTCCCGCATCCGGGAGGTGAGCGGCCTTTGAAGACCCCATGGCAAATGAAGGACGCAGCGCTTGATATCCTCTTTCCGCCGGTCTGCCCGGTGTGCGGCCGGCCGTCCCGCTCGTACTTTCACCCGGAGTGCGAGGAAAAGCTTGTTCCCGTGCGCGGCGCGCGCTGTGCCGTCTGCGGAAAGCAGCTGAATGACGAGCGGGAGAGTCTGTGTCTTGACTGCCGGAGAAAACGCCACGAATTCATCCAGGTGATTTCGGTGCTTCAGTATACCGAGGCGGCCAGACAGTGCATCTACCGCTTTAAATATAAGAACAAACGCGAATACGCAAAGCCGCTCGCGTACCTGATGTGGAAATATGCGGCGCGCCGCATCCGCTTCTACCGGCCGGAGGTGATCGTGCCAGTGCCGATGTATGCGGCCAAAAAGCGGCGCCGCGGCTATAATCAGACGGAGCTCCTGGCGCAGGCGCTCTCAAGTGTCAGCGGTATTGAATGCGCGCCGGATGCACTCGTGCGCACGCGCGCCACGCGGCCGATGAAGGAACTGACGGCGGGAGAGCGCGCGGCCAACCTCGCCGGTGCCTTTGAACCGGCCGGCGCGCTGCCCTGGAAACGGGTTCTGCTGTTAGACGATATTTACACCAGCGGGAGCACGCTGGACGCCTGTGCCGCGGCCCTCAAGGCGGGCGGCGTGCAGGAAGTCTACGGCATCTGCCTGTGCACGGGCGAGGGATTTTAGGAGACAGGTAAGCATTTTCCAAGGAAGTTCTTGACGGAAAGAAGACCGTTGTGATATAGTAGAACGGCTATGGAAGCGGCCTTTTTTTTATGCGCTTAAAACGCAAAGGGAAAGGCAGGGCTCCGGGATTTGCCTTTTCCGGGGCTTAACCAAATCTTATGAAAAGGAGATGGAAGTTGTGCGGGTAAAAATCACACTGGCATGCACAGAATGCAAGCAGCGCAATTATGACACGACGAAGGATAAGAGAACGCATCCGGAGAGACTGGAACTGAAGAAGTACTGCAGATTCTGCAGAAAGCATACGCTGCACAGAGAGACAAAGTAAGGACAGACTTATGGCAGAATCCAAAAAGAAGGCTGTCAAGGACAGCAAAGTCAAAAGGTTCTTCAAGAATGTAAGTCTGGAATTCCAGAAGATCGTATGGCCTTCCGGCAGGCAGCTCACAAAGGAATCGACGGCGGTGCTGATTGTTTCGGTAGCACTGGGAGCTGTAATCGCACTGATCGACTTCGGCCTGCGCGCCGGAATCGAAGTGCTCATCCGCTGAGCAGGGGAGAAAAGCCATGAGCGAGGAAGAAAAGAATACGGGAGCACAGCCGCAGTGGTATGTGGCGCATACGTATTCCGGCTATGAGAACAAAGTCAAGTCGGATATCGAGCAGACCGTAAAGAACCGCGAAGATCTGAAGGGAAGAATCGTCGCGGCTGCTGTCCCGACTGAAAAGGCGACAGTGGTCAAGGACGGAAAGTCAAGAACGGTGGACCGCAAACTGTTCCCGGGTTATGTGTACGTCAAGATGATTCAGGACGACCAGACCTGGTACGTTGTGCGCAACACCAACGGAGTGACGGGATTTGTCGGCCCGGGGTCAAAGCCGCAGCCGCTTTCGGCGGATGAGGTCAGACAGCTGGGACTTGACGGACCGGAAGAGGCGGAAGCTGAACCGGTTGTCGAGTTCGCCGGCAGCGTGGGCGACAAGGTACGGATTATCTCGGGCGCATGGAGCGGATATGACGCCGTGATCCGGGAGATCAACAACAGCCGCCAGACGCTTCAGGTAGGCGTCGAAGTATTCGGACGTGAGACACCTCTCACGATCGGATTCAAGGACGTCGAGATGATCGAGAAGTAACAGCATTCGCTGCTCCGTTTCACATGTGGGAGGCGCGGGCACGCGCCGCAACCACCACTTATTAACCAGGAGGTGCCACAAAATGGCTAAGAAAATTACAGGATATATCAAGCTGCAGATTCCTGCCGGAAAGGCAACACCGGCTCCGCCGGTCGGCCCGGCACTCGGACAGCATGGCGTCAACATCGTTGAATTTACCAAGCAGTTCAACGCGAAGACAGCAGATAAAGGGGATATGATCATCCCGGTTGTCATTACGGTTTACGCTGACAAGAGCTTCAGCTTCATCACGAAGACTCCGCCGGCAGCCGTTCTGATCAAGAAGGCCTGCAAGCTGCAGAAGGCATCGGGCGAACCGAACAAGAACAAGGTCGCACAGCTCTCAAAGGAAGATCTGAAGAAGATTGCCGAGACGAAGATGCCTGACCTCAATGCCAACACGCTGGAAGCCGCTGAATCCATGATCCGCGGTACAGCAAGAAGCATGGGTGTCACGGTAGAGGAATGATCATGAACAGAGGGGATAAGGAAGGACGCGTGACGTCCGGCCTCATCCGCTAAACGGTGGGAGGAAATTCCCATTCCGATACGACCACTTGGAGGTAGATAATGAAAAGAGGCAAGAAGTACGTTGAGGCGGCGAAACTGATCGACCGCGCAACGCAGTATGAAGCAGCCGACGCTGTCAAGCTCGTGAAGCAGACAGCAACTGCTAAATTTGATGAGACAGTCGAAGTTCACATCCGCACAGGCTGCGACGGCCGTCATGCCGATCAGCAGATCCGCGGCGCTGTCGTTCTTCCGCACGGAACCGGCAAGAAGGTCCGCGTTCTCGTATTTGCCAAGGGCGCCAAAGCCGATGAGGCAGAGGCAGCCGGCGCAGATTACGTTGGCGCTGAGGAGCTGATTCCGAAGATCCAGAAGGAAGGCTGGCTGGATTTCGACGTTGTTGTTGCAACCCCGGACATGATGGGTGTTGTAGGACGTCTTGGCCGTGTCCTGGGCCCGAAGGGCCTGATGCCGAACCCGAAGGCCGGCACCGTTACGATGGACGTTACCAAGGCTGTTCACGACATTAAAGCCGGTAAGATCGAGTATCGTCTGGACAAGAGCAATATCATCCACGTTCCGGTCGGCAAGGCTTCCTTCACCGAGGAGCAGCTCGCAGACAACTTCCAGGCACTTATGAATGCCATCGTGAAGGCAAAGCCTTCAACCGTCAAGGGCGCTTATCTGAAGAGCATCACGCTCACCACAACGATGGGCCCGGGCGTCAAGGTCAGCACCGCCAAGTATGTTGGCTGAGGCAGACCTGTCGAAGGTTCATGATTGACATTCGATAGATCGAGGTGTAGAATACACCACGTCGGCTGAAAAGCCGGCACAAAGGATATATAATTTTACCTGAGACAGCTGGTCCCGAAAGGGTCAAAGAGAAATCGCCCGCCGAGGAGAACCGGAAGTTACGCTTTCGGTTTGCAGAAAAAGTGGCCCCGGCCGCTTTTCTGAAATGTCTGAATTTTCAGACCCCTCCGGCTTCAGGCCTGCGAGGGGTCTTTTTTTCGGGTAGGATTACCATCCTTAAAAATTTTGTGGATAAGGAGGTAAAGCAAGCATGGCAAAGGTTGAGATCAAAAAGCCGATCGTAGACGAAATCGCTGCCAACATGAAAGATGCACAGGGCGTTGTTGTTGCAAAATACCAGGGCATCACAGTAGAGCAGGACACGAAGCTGCGCAGACAGATGCGCGAGGCTGGCGTGATCTACAAGGTCTACAAGAACACGCTTGTGAAGAAAGCAATTGCCGGTACAGAGTTCGAGGGACTCGCTGATTCCCTGGAAGGACCGACCGCTGTTGCAATCAGCAAGGATGACGCAACAGCTGCGGCAAGAGTTCTGGCTAATTTCGCCAAAGAGGCACCGTGCCTTGAGCTCAAGGCAGGCGTCGTGGAAGGCAAGTTCTGCGATGCAAAGGCAATCGCAGAAATCGCAGCAATCCCGAGCAGAGATGTACTTCTCTCCAGACTTCTGGGAAGCTTCCAGTCCCCGATGGCCAATTTCGCACGTGTCATCAAGCAGATCGCCGAGAAGAAGGGCGAGGAACCGGCAGCCTGAGAAAGGCAGCCTGATGGCGGCATTCCGTAACCGATGTGCCGCATGACAAATGGCATCCGCCCGCGCGGCTGCCGCATCATTTGAAAAGGAGAAAAATCATGACTACACAGGAAATCATCGAGGCCATCAAGGGCCTGTCTGTTACAGAACTGAATGACCTGGTTAAGGCTTGCGAGGAAGAGTTCGGCGTTTCCGCATCCGCAGGTGTTGTTGTTGCCGGCCCGGCTGCTGCTGCTCCGGAAGAAGAGAAGACCGAGTTCGACGTTGAGCTGACTGAGATCGGCCCGAACAAGATCAAGGTTATCAAGGTTGTTCGTGAGATCACCGGCCTTGGCCTGAAGGATGCTAAGGACCTCGTTGAGGCAGCTCCGAAGGTTGTAAAGGAAGGCGTTGACAAGGCAACTGCTGAAGATATGAAGAAGAAGATCGAAGAGCAGGGCGCTAAGGTTACCCTCAAGTAATTTATACCGCTTACCACTTCAATTTGATCGAACGTATGGAAGCCCGTCCGGAAGAAATTCCGGGCGGGTTTTCTTTGGCGCATAAGCCAGTGACGAAGCAGACGGCCAGCCGGCGCACTTTTGGGCTTGAATCTGGCCCGCCGTGCATCGGAAATGGGCTTGCTGGCTGATTCCGGTGCGCATTTTGGCCCGGGTAGGGCTCGCCGCGCATCGGAAATGGGCTTGCCGGCTGATTCCGGTGCGCTTTTTGGCTTGAATCGGGCGTGACGTGCATCGGAAATGGGCTTGCTGGCTGATTCCGGTGCATTTTTTGGCCCTAATCCGGTCTGCCGAGCACCGGAATCAGCCTCCTGGTGATTTCCGATGACAATCCGCCTTTAATCAGGCGTTTTGGCGCATCGGACTGACTTGATTTCCGGATTTTGCTGACTCCTGCTTCCCAGAGCACCCCGCCGGCGCACCGGAAGCAAGCTTGTTCCTCATTTCCGGTGACACGGGAAGTTCTGCTTTCGGCGAAGCGCATCGGAGGCAAGTTTGTTTCTCATTTTCGCTGATCCGGACGGTTACAAAGCCCGCCACGCATCGAGAGCAAGCTTGTTCTTCATTTCCGGTGCGCTGCCAGGTGTTTACCGGGCCTGCCGTGCACCGGAAAAGAACTTTCCGGCGATTCCGATGCGAATTTTGGCCCTAATCCGGCCTGCCACGCACCGGAATCAGCCTCCTGGTGATTTCCGATGACAATCTGCCTTCAATCAGGCGTTTTGGCGCATCGGATTGACTTGATTTCCGGATTTTGCTGACTTCCCGGCCTCGAATCACCCCGCCGGCGCACCGGAAGCAAGCTTGTTCCTCATTTCCGGTGACCCGTCCGGTTCAGCTTCAGGCGAAACGCACCGGAAACAAGCTTGTTCCTCATTTCCGGTGACCCGGTCGGTTCAGCTTCAGCCGAAACGCATCGGAGACAAGCTTGTTCCTCATTTCCGCTGATCCGGCACTTTCGGCTCTCACACTCCCACGCGCCCTCGCCACGAGCCTCTTGTCGAAAAGCCCGTTTTTAAGCCATTTTGGTGAATGTTTCGGAATTTTTCGCTCCGGCCCGGCCAAATATGTTAAAAAGGTAAAAACTGTAAAGAAAATATTAATTGTCACTTTCATAAATTATCACAGCATAGTATAATAATCTGCGTTGGCCCGCGCGGGGCTTTTGCACGGCAGAGGTCCCGGCTGATTTCAAAAGGGAGGAGTAATATGAACGCAATTTTAACAGACATCATGGCGGTCATCGGCGTTGTGCTGAACGGACTGCCGCAGGGACTGCTTGCGCTCTCGCTCGGATTTGCCTCGATTCCGACAGCAATGGCATTCTTCGTCGGTGCCGTCGGCAATGCGGTCACACAGAACGTAGCGCCGATCTCGTTCCAGGCGGAGACCATTACCTACGCCGGAACCTCAGGCAAGAACCGCTCGGAGCGCTGCACGATGATCTTTATCGGCGGTGTGATCATGGCGATCGTCGGCCTTACCGGCACGCTCACACGAATCGTTGATTTCATCGGAGTGGATATCGCAAGCGGCATGATGGCCGGCGTCGGCCTGATCCTGGCGAAAACAGCGGTTGACATGATCCGCTCGGACAGACTTTCCGGATTTGTTTCTCTGGTTTCCGCGCTGATCACCTACTATATCTTCAGGAGCAGCAGCAATGTTCTTGTGTACACCATTCTGGTCTCTGTCGTTGCTTCCTGCGTGGCGTCTGCGATCTTCCAGAAGGGTGAAAGAAAGACCATCAAAGTTGAGGACGACAACTTCAAGAGACAACCGTTTACCTTCAACACCAATGTAATCATCGGAGCACTTGGCATGGCCTGCCTGAACATCGGTTCCAACATCTCCTTCGGTTCCATCACATCTGCTATGGCGCCGAACGCACATTACAATGTGGACCAGCTGACATTTATCTCGTCTCTGGCTGATATGTGCTCGTCGTTCTTCGGCGGCGCACCGGTTGAGTCGATTATCTCCGCAACCGCGGCTGCTCCGCACGCTGTCATCGCCGGCATCGCGATGATGGTTGTGATCGGCGTCATCCTGCTCACCGGCCTTCTTCCGAAAATCGGACGCTACGTTCCGAGTTCGTCCATCGCCGGATTCCTGTTTGTACTTGGCGTCTTCAAGACCGTCTGCCTTGACG
Organism: uncultured Lachnospiraceae bacterium; assembly: GCA_900314255.1. GTDB lineage: Bacteria > Bacillota > Clostridia > Lachnospirales > Lachnospiraceae > UBA4285. The sequence continues at coordinate 40,852 of OMUP01000208.1, forward strand.
CTCCGACTGCGCTTGCAACCGCACCGGCTGTCGGCGGTCTGACCATGGCAGTAACCGCAATTTCCAACCCGTTCTTCGGGATGCTCGCCGGCATCGCCGCAAGACTGCTCGGACTTTGATTTAAGAGGAAATATCAATCATGGCAAATTCTTACGAAATTGATCTGTACGGAATCAAACGCACGCTTCCGCTGATCCCGATCGATGACAAAACCGCGTTCGCCAGCTTTGTCATCATCAGCGACACGGAACTCATCAGCCGCGCCGCCGGAGAACTTATCAAAAAAATAGGCGATGTAGATGTGCTGGTGACGGCCGAGGCCAAGGGTATTGCTCTGACCTATGAGATGAGCCGTCAGCTGGGAATGAAGGACTTTATTGTCGCCCGCAAAGGTATCAAGAACTACATGAGAAATTACATCGGCGTCGAAGTGAATTCGATCACGACCGCTGGCACACAGCATCTGTATCTGGACGAGGCAGATGCTGACAAGGTGCGCGGCCGGCGCGTCTGCCTGGTGGATGACGTGATCTCCACCGGCGAGTCGATCCATGCCATTGATGAGCTCGTGAAAAAGTCGGGCGGCAATGTGGTGTGCCGTGCCGCGGTTCTCGTGGAAGGCGGTGCCGCCGCGCGCAAGGACATTGTGTTCCTGCAGAAACTACCGCTGTTCAGGAAAAATGCGGCGGGAGAGTATGAGCCGATGAACTGATCCATGCGCACTACCGGCGCGCAGGAACAGCGCCGAAAATACACACAGATAACAAAGAACGGCACGAAGGCAGAATCCCTTTGAGAAAGTTGCCGGAGTGCCGGTTTTATTATCAGTTTTCAATAAAACATTCATTCACTTTATAAAAAAAGAACAATCACAACACAAATTGTCCACAATTGTCCGGTATTATACAGAATATAAGAACGAACAGAACAAACACCTGACCCCCACAGGCTGCTCGCTCTTATAACAAGTTTTCATACTTTCCCCCTCTTTTGGCCCCTGCACGTAAGCAGGGGCTTTTTTTCGCGCATAAGCAGCAACGCGCCGCGTGGCTTATGCGCGAAGGGGGGAGCCGGCACTGGTGCAGGGATGAAAAGACTTTAGACGGAGTGTCGTAACCTTCATATGTACATATTTATTCCAGAGAGATTTTGCTGATGCCGTTACTCGTCACGAAGTACCATGGTGCTTTCGAATCCTTCAAAAGATCGTTTTTTTCTGCAATCAGCGCTCTGGGACCGGTTGAGTCTGTCACATCAAAATCCATGTCTTCGATGTAGATATGATGTTGAAAAATCCGGACGTGCGGTTTGGATATTCTGCTTTGAATGGCTTCGGAAGGAATTGTTTTAACAAGAGTTCCGTTTTCGTCCGTGATGTAGATGTCAGCTTTGCGGCTGTCGGAGGAACAGGCTGCGGTAAAGAAATACTGTCCATCGAAGGTCAGCTTTCCGCCCTGCTGGGCGAAAATGGTATCCTCTTTTGACTCGGGATCGAATTTGTGAACCGGAGAGTATTGGCCGGATCCAGGGGCTTGAATACAGTAATATATGAGGGATCCTTTCTTGGTATAGTGAATCCGTCCATTGTCCGCCGTCAGGATAGTCTGCGGTTTTCCTGTGCGCAAATCAATTGCGATGAGCTCTGAACAGAGTGAGTCTGATGAAATGTATGTTGTATCAGTCAGCCACAGCGTATCGTCTGAGGTGTGCAGATCAGAAAGGCTGTGCTCTCTTTCCTGATCGGGGCTTTCATACAGCAGCTGTGCGCGCTGATCATGTTCGAGTGGCTGCATAAATACCTTATAGGAATATGATGAGTTCCCGGATGGACCGAGATCACAGATCATGTAAAGGGTATCTTTATAGATTACAGTCTGCTTTGCTCCGGGAGTTGTGCCGTCAATATTCTGGAAACCGTAATCAGTACGGTCGGAGCCGTCAGACTTTACGGAATATAGGGATGCCATATTACCTTTACCGGGAACATTATGGAATGCCCACAGATAGATACGATTGTTATACAGAGTGATACTGTTGTTGATTGATCCGAAATATGCATCACAGTTTTCATTGTTATGCCTGCAGTTAATCTTGCGGCAAAGTTTTACAATCTGACCGGATGCATCATCGAAATAATACAGATACTCGGAATCATCTATCGCATAGGTCATATCATAGAAATAAATGCCTTCATTTGTATCGTCACCCATAGCATCAACTGTGCAGGCAAACTGGTGAATGCAGATGTCAGTATCGCCGGAAGTGTCGGAGACTTCTTTTGTGGGAACAAAAGAAGTGCACCCGGAAAAGAAAATGCAGAGTAATAGGCAGAGATACAGCGACCGTTTCATAATACCTCCCTGACCTGATAATCTAATAATGAAAAAGTCTCAGGCTCTGTATATATTGAAAAGCTTTACAGAGCCTGAGATTTTATTAGTGTTATTATGGAGCAATTATTGTTTGATATGCCTTAATATCATTAACACATCCCGTGACAGTAGCTCTGATGCAATAGCGGCCTGTTCCTGCATACCATACAGTAGCTGCTGAGGTTCCAGGATCGGTGTAGGATCTAACTGTTGTAAAATACGTACCGTTTTCATCAAACATTATCGAAGCTATTGCTTCTACATTATGGGCTTCCAAGCAAGTGATCCCACAAGTCACCTTTGAGGTGGTTGCGGAATAGTTCATATGAAAACTAAGATTATTGCATGTTCCACTATAGCTTCCGCTAGAGGCATAGACATTTATACCACGACAAAAAAGCAAAAGTACAATACACAGTAAACCTATTAAATATTTTTTCATAATATTTCTGTTCGAAGGAGACAACAAATAGCAGAAATATAAAATATAAGTTATTAGATTTTGACGCACCTCCGATCTTTGTACGGACGAAATTGGTAAAAATTATGAATTATCACGAGTTTATCTAAAAAAATTATAAATTATTAACAAATATATGTCAAGATGAGACAGTATTGAAGTAGGGCTGTTTCACGAATTTTACATGTGCCTGTAATTCTTTTTGAGATGCCGTTGTGCCTGTCGTTTTCCCGGCCTGGTATTGTATAATCAGGAAAAGAAGTTCGTGATGACCGGGAAGGAAAAGGGTATGGAACTGGTACTTAAGAATCTGACGAAGGTGTACGGCCGGAATCTGGCTCTTGACCACGTGAATGTGACATTTCACGAGGGTGTGTGCGGAATTCTGGGGACCAACGGGGCGGGAAAGAGCACGCTGATGAATCTCATCACCGATACGATAGCCCGCACGGATGGGAAAATCCTGTTTAACGGGAAGGATACGCTGAAACTCGGCAGGGCCTTCCGGAAGATCGTCGGGTATATGCCGCAGATGCAGGGGTATTATCCGACATTTTCCGGCCGGAATTTTCTTGAGTACATGGCGGACATCAAAGAAATTCCGAGGCGGGAAGCGCAGAGTCAGATTGAGCAGCTGTTAAAGCTTGTCAACCTTGAGGATGTGGCGCATCAGAAGGTGAACAGCTACTCGGGCGGTATGAAACAGAGACTGCTGCTGGCACAGGCGCTGCTGGGAGATCCGCTGATACTGCTCCTTGATGAGCCGACGGCCGGACTGGACCCGAAGGAGCGGATACGGATCCGAAACTACATTCATACACTGGCGGCCAACCGCATTGTTCTGCTTACGACGCATATTGTGAGCGATGTGGAGACCATCGCCGATACGATTCTTCTGATGAAAAATGGCAGGATCGCGGAGTATAATACGATCCCGGAGCTGATAAAGAAGATGCGGGACGCAAGTTTGCAGTGCCCGGTATCGCCCACTCTGGAGGATATATACCTCTACTATCTGGACGCGCAGGAAGAAGCCGTGTGAAGCCAGACTCTGCGTATGCAGATGATTTCCGCCACCAGGATGGCGAGAAGCACGACAAGCCTGACGAGTGCCGGAGCCTCGGCGCGCATCAGGCTGAGGCCTAAACGGCGGCCTTCCACAGCTCCGTACGGGTCAAAGAAAAGGAAACTCCGCAGGCGGCTGCTGCCCCATATACAAAGGGCACCGGTGAGAGCCAGACTGATCAGCGTGGCCTGCCGGGTCTTTGTGCACAGAAGCGATATGAGCAGCGCCCCTTCACCGAGTACCGCAAGACCCAGAAACCGCAGTCCGAAAATAAAGACAAGAAACCCTGCTATGGGGATCGGAAAGATGGCGTCTCTCAGCCAGGACAGACTCTGAACCGGCGCCATAATGCCGGTGAAATGGTACAGGCGGTTCATCTGCAGAAGATCCGGCCCGTGCACGGCGAGAGGGAGCAGTGCGCAGAACGCCAGCAGGATTTTCTGCGTGCGGACATAGAAAATCTGATCTCCACGGTGGCTTAAACGCAGCAGCGGCGCCACCAGGCACTCCGTCTCGTAGGCGTAGACACCGGACTGAAGAAACGTGACGGAAAGGCACAGAAACAGAGCGTAGAGACTGTAGCGCACCGGCGTGGAGCGGTCCCGCCCGATCAGTGCGTCCCAGTCCGACTCCGGCAGGATCCAGATGCGGATACCTCTGTCGGCTTCAAGCGTCTGTGCAGCGCCGGTCAGTTCCCGCATCCGCTCCAGGCAGGAGGAGCGCAGAGCAATTCCGGCATGCCGGTACTGAGCGATATACCAGGTGGTTTCGTCAATCTGACCGGTTTCGTACTCTTTCTGCCGGTCAGCATATTCCGCTTCTCCCTCCTGTACGGCGGCGTCTTCGGAGGCAATCCAGGAGGAGACGGCATCCGAATCCCAGACGCCTGTCAGCTTCCGCTCCGTCTGAGCGAGAAGATTTTCAACCGGTTCCCGGTACGGAACCACCTGAGGCAGGAGACGGAGTGTCAGGAGGAAAAGGACGATGAGGAGGAACGCTCCGCCCCGTGTCTTAAGCGACTTGTGGACATCCATGGCCCAAGCCGGCATACGCTGGAAAAAGCGGTCGGACAGATGTGCGAGCTGTCCGCTGAGCTTCAGAAGCGCATAGCTTCGGTCCCCTGGATGCTTTTTTTCATACAGACTCCAGACTGCGGAAGACGATGCGGCGCAGAAGATGACGCCCGCCGCCTTACAGGCAGAGCTGACAGATACCGGGAATCCGAAGAAATTCAGATTGACATAGAGCCGGAGCGGATCAAACGTCAGGAGCCCCTGAAACAGGTTAACATAGTACAGCCAGTTCAGCGCGCTCTGGACCGGAATCAGCCGATAGGCTGTGTATTCCAGCCCGAAAAGGATAGCGAGAAAACCGACGGATGCCGGAAAGAAACTGCAGCTTTCCAGAATCAGCCAGGCAGCGAGCGCACAGACAAGAAGCGCGGCGTATTTCATGAGCAGTGCCTGCGCGAGAAACGTGCGGATCGTCATCCGGGAAGCGATCTGCTGAAGCGGCGCGACGGACTGCACGGCAGCCTGAAGCTGCGGCGTCCCGTAGAGTTGGCAGGTATACAGCCATTCCGATGCATACAGAGCCGAGGTGATAATCAGGACATACACGGCCAGAGCGGCCAGTCGCGAGAAAAACAGTCTGCCCCGTCCGCCCGGCGCTGCATGCTCTGCCGTCCACATGCCCACCCGTCGGCTTTCCGTCATAGAGAGCAGAAAAAACAGGATCAGGATCAGAACTATGACCGGCCCTGATCGGTGCGACAGAATAAGCGTCACCGGGGAATAATCGCCGACCGTGAGGTGCATTCCGGCAAGCGGTGCATAGTCACTGACTGTTTTGTCCAGACTGCGCATGACAAATGATCCGCTTGTCCGGAAGATGGAAATCTGGCCGATTACGTCCGCATTTTTCTGAATCTGGGCGAGGTATTCCGGGTAGGAGGATTCCTCGCGGATGAGCGGCTCAACGAAGGTGAGTAAAACGACTTCTTCGTCCGTGAGATCTGTCCTGGTTTCCAGAGGCTCCGTTACCTGACGGATCTTCTCTGCGGCATCCGCGATGTCCAGCCCGGCATATCCGGCGGCGGTCCGGCAGTACAGTTCCCGCACCGCTTCAGAGGACAGACCGCGCGCCATGGCGGCGGATTCCCAGCGGCTGTGTTCTTCATAGGCAAACAGACACAAGTCCGCCGCAAGAAGCATGGCTGTAAGAATCCATATCCGAATACTGAAAAAAAGCCGCCTCCATTCCATATACTATACCTTCTGCCTGACCGGGCGTGAACGCTTGGTTCATCCGTACGGGAGATGTTGAGAGAATACTGGTTTTCGCTGCCGGGTACATAGTTGAATGCACAGAAAGAATCCGATTACCGTAATACAAAATGCTGTTTGCTGTT
>OMUP01000207.1 GCA_900314255.1 uncultured Lachnospiraceae bacterium
GACGCCGCAGAGCACGAGGCTCAGCCCCAGAAGCATCGCCGCAGCTCCGCGCCGCCCCCTTTGCGGCAGGAATCCGGCCAGTGCCGTGAAGACGCCAGCCCAGCCCGCCACGCGCACGAGCTCCTCAGCGAGCCGTCCGGCATGCGCAGAAACCGATATTTCTCCTGCGAACATCTCTGCCTGTACGAGCGCCGTCAGGTTCAGCGCGACAAGCCCCAAAAACAACGCCCATGAAAACCGCCACCGTTTCCACATGCTTTTTCTCACGCAGCCACCCTCTCCTGATGCTACCGCTCTTCCTTCATTTTCCCCTGGAAGCACTGATGAAGTCCGCCTTCACCGATGAACTCTTTTCTACATGATCGAGATAATATTGCTCATCCTCCGGCAGATGCGCATAATCATAATACCACGGCAGATGACGGAACATATACGGCCCTGCCATGCGAAGCGCCGGCCCCCGGTGGTAGAAACGGACATTGCGATACAGCGCAAACGTCGTGTCGACATTTGCGAAATAGACATGTTCTGCGATCGGCGCGATATAGAATACGGACTCCGAAGCCTGTTTCCGTTCCCGGTCGAAAAATGTGATGTCGTCATACCGCAGTGCCGCTCCGACTTTGCTGACAGACGGATGCTCCGAAAGAACGCGCACGAAATCCTGCAAGAATCGGGGCGGGCAGCCCTCTCCCGGCAGCACATCAGGATCCGTATAGACATATGGCGTCCGGATGTGCAAGAATTCGAGGATGCCGCTGTCCCAAAGCGCCCTGTGGCCGAAATTCTTCCCCAGCTTCACGATGCGTACCCGTGAAGACCGTATCCTCTCGTAAAATGAAAGCAGCGGCGGATACGTCGAAGCATTGTCGAGCAGGATGAGATTCCGATAGCCACACGCCAACAGACAGGAAACCAGACGGGAAAGGCATCCCACACGGTCACGGCAGTTGATGAAGATGGGAAGGCGCCGCACCGCATCCCAATTTTCGTACGAGATGCCGAGGCTGTCCTCCTGCTCTTTCACGCTGGACACACAGCCCCCCCTGGGAGACATCATTCGAGAAACCGCCGCAGTCAGATTTTCAGATGCTTCCTCAAACTCCGCTTTCTGAAACAGCGACTTGCGGTAGGCATCCGCTGCCTGCTGGAACGCTCCCATGTGAAAACGGGCATTCCCGAGATACATCCATGCGGTTTCATCTTGCGGATACCGGGCAAGATGCGCCTCCAAGAGCTCCTGCGCCTCCGCAAAGCTGCCCCGCCGATATGCGAGCACGCCCAAGGCATGACGATATTCTGGAAAGAAAAAACCTTTCCCCAAAAGCCTCGCAGGGAAATGGCGCAGATAATACTCCGCCCTTCGCTCGTCTCCGTTGTCAAACGCTATCGCAGCCGCCGCAACAAGAACCATGCCCCGGATATACTGGTAGCCAAACTCCGGCGTATCTTCGATTTCAGGATGCTCCTCCAGCAAATCGAACATCTGAACCTGGCATGCCGCGCAGCCTTCCAAATCCCCCGCCTGTTCCGCTGCACGAAATGCCCGGTCAATCTCTCGGAATTCCATTCCATTCCCCTCTTCAGATGCGATGCAACGTCTTCAAGAGCGTTCCCGTTGACGAAGAAGCATTCGCGTGTTTCATATAATATACTTCATCCTCCGGGAGATGCTCCGAATCATAGTACCAGGGAAGATGCCGGAACATGTACTTTCCCGCCATATGGACGGCCGGACCTCGATAATAGAAGCGGGCATTCCGATAAAGTGCGAACGTCGTATCCACATTGGCAAAATAAACATCTCCGCCCAGAGGTGCATGATAATAGCAGGCTGCCTCCGACCTCGTCCGCTCGCTCGCCTCATAAGTAATATCATCATAACGCAATGCAGCGCCGACTTTCTGGATGCCCGGATAGCGGGAAAGGATACGCAAATCATCCATCAGGAACCGCTTCGGGCATGCTTCGGCTGGCAGAACGTCAGGATCGGTATAAACATACGGTGTCTCGATGTCCAGCATCTCCAGCACCGCGCTGTCCCATAGGGCCGTATGTCCGAGATTCTCGCCGAGCATCACGACGCGCACCCGCTCTGAGCGGATATCTTCATAATACTGCAAGAGCGGCTCATACGTCGAATCATTGTCCAGCAGGATGAGATTCTCATACCCTGCCTGCAAGAGCCAGTCCACCAGCCTGGAAAGGCAATCGACGCGGTCGCGGCAATTGATGAAGATAGGCAGATGGCGTACTGCCTCCCAATCCTCCGCATCTACCTCCACTGCAGGAGATGGTATCTTTGGAAGAGTCATCTGCCCCACCTGCGTGCACATTTCCTGAAATGCAGCTGCACGATTCTCATCTGCCTCGCACAGGCTCTTCTTCCGATGAAGCGCACGCGTATAAGCTGCCACCGCTTTTGAGAACCGCCTTTGCCGGAACTCAGCATTCCCCAGCCAGAACCATGCCATCTCGTCCTGAGGATATTCTGCAAGGTGCGCTTTCAGGAACTGTGACGCTTCTTCGAATGCACCTTCTTCATAGGCAATGCGTCCGAGCATCGCCCGATGTTCGGGGAAGCATCCTTGACGCTTCAGGAATTGAGGAGGAAAGTGCAGCATGTAATACTTCGCCATCTTCCACTCGCCCCGCCCGAAAGCCAGGACAGCTGCCGCCAGAATCCGCATGAGATAGTCAATCCTCAGATATGTCGTATCGACCGTCCGCAAAAGCTCTGGCTGTGCCTTCGTCATCTCCAGCATCTGGAGCTGGCAGGCAGCACAACCATCGATATCACCTTCCGCCTCTGCCACATGGATCGCATGGATGAGATCCTGAAAATCCATCATCATCACCTCCTGCCCGCACGCCGCGCATAGAGATCCGTCGCCGTGTCAAGCATCTCCTTCCACGACGAAAACCGCGTCGCCCGCCGCACATGCGCGTCCATCTCTTCTTCGGGCAGCGCCTCGAAATCCGCCTGCGAGCGGATGACGAAGCGGCCGCCCGCCAGAAACTTTTCAAACGACCGATACCGCGTGAACCGCCGCATGAACGATGCATCGAACAGCTCTTCAAAATCCACCTGCTGCGGCAGCGCATTCGGCAGCTGGTACCAGCCTGTAATCCTCACCATCTGTCTTTCCTTCCCTTCGGATTGCAAAGTCATTCCTCTCCACGTTTCTGCGCATGCAGCATCATTTGAATGATGTTCATCTGGATTTCGAGGTTCTTCCGGCTGTTCCTCGCATGCGTATCCAAGATCAAGCCGCAGGCCGTTGCCAGAAAAGCCGCCAGCATGGAAAACGCACTTGCGATGAACGTTGGAAACCGCGGAACCATCCCTGTTTCCAGATATTCTGTCAGAACTGGCAGGAACAGCAGGATAGAAACAGCTGCGAAAAATACGGCCACCATGCCGAAGAACCGCATCGGGCGATAATCGCGATACAGGCGGAAAATCGTCCAAAGCACTCTTGCACCATCCGTATAGGTGTTGAGCTTGCTCACACTCCCTGGCGGACGGTCACGGTACTCGACGCCGACACTCCTGATGCAGAGATTCTTGTCAAGCGCATGAATTGTCATCTCGGTCTCGATTTCAAAGCCCTGCGCCAGAATGGGAAAACTCTTGACAAACATCGGGCTGAAGGCGCGATACCCTGTCATGACATCGCGGATGGGCTCCTGTGGATGCCAGAAGAGATTGATGAATTTCCGAACCATTTCATTCCCCAAATTGTGGAACGGACGTTGGTTTTCTTCAAAATACGTTGTGGAAAGTCGATCTCCGATGACCATATCGGCTTCGCCCGAAAGAACCATCTGGCACATCTCTCGTGCATTTTCCGCAGGATACGTATCATCGCCATCAATCATGAGATAGCAATCCGCTTTAATCTCTCGGAACATCGTCCGGATAACGTTCCCCTTGCCCTGCCGGAACTCCCGCCGGACAATGGCATGATGCTGCCGCGCAATCTCTCCCGTGCCATCCGTCGAGTTGTTGTCATAGACATAGATGGCTGCTTCCGGCAGGGCACGCCGATAATCGTCCACCACTTTTCCGATGGTTTTCGCCTCATTATAGCAAGGAATCAGAACTGCAATCTTATCCATTCCTCCCCTCCTCCCGCATCTTCTCCTTGTCGGAAATAACGGAATGTAACATGCCGACGGCAAACACGGTGATTGCCAGTTCGCGATAGGTGAACCAGTCATGCATATATGAATGATTCGTCAAGACCGCATACCAGAGAAAAGGATAGCAGGCAACGATTCCGAGCAGCTTGCAGAGAACCTTTCGTTCCGCCAGAACGATCTCTTTCCGATGACGATATGCCTTCCATGTCAGGAACAGAAACGCCAGCAGAAGGCAGAGTCCCAAAGGTTCATGGAGCGGAATGATGAAGTTCTTGAACCATACGGCAGGCGCATGGAATGACGTGCCACCGCCATCGAGCCCTGACTGCGAAGACATCCGATACGCTGCCTGATGCATGGCTTCCGCCGGAACATTCACGCCTGTCAGAAGCCATCCGACAAGCCATTTCCCAAGAAACATGCCTCCGTAGCCGATGCCCCACGACACGCCGGTAGAAAGCAGGAGCTCCCCACCCTCCGACATGGTCTGGAGACCGCCACGTTTTTGCCGCATCATGAGAAAGACAACAAGAGGAATGCCCAGCGACACGAACGGATAGGTCAAGAAATCAAAGAATGCCGTCCATACGCCCGCAACGAGGAACATCTGCATGTATCGCCGTTTTTCGTCCCAGTCATCAAACTTCCGAAGCATGCAGACAGTCATGACCGACATGATATAGAACATCGTCGAAAATTGGAACGACATCGCAAGCGATACAGGATTCAGGAAAAGATACATCAGAAGATAGGCCGTCCCTGCCCCCGATCCGAATTCCTGCCCGAGTTTCCGGATGAGCCATGCCGACAAGAGCACCTGCACCATAAGATTCAGTATCCGCAAATAAGAAACATCCATGAGACAGAGCAGAGGTTTCAAGATGACAAGGTATCCATGCCAGTAATGCGCATATGTCGCCACCGACAAAGGAGCCTCGCCATGCACCTCTTTGACCAAAGCCTCCGCAGGCTCTGTATCCAGATAAGCAAAGCGCTGGTTCAGCATCGCATCATAGGCAGCGTTTCCAGACCCTGAAAAGATAGCATTCTGCAGCATCAGCGCATTCGTGAAATTATCAATATCGGAACTGTGCTTGCCGTTCGCCCATCCATAATGCGTGCCTTCTGTCTCGAAAATCTCGATAGAACGTTCCACATGATGGAACATCGGTGCCGTCGGGAGGAAATATACGCCAATCATCGCTATCGTTCCAAGCACGATGGATGCGCAAAGCAGTCCTGCCATCCGACAAATCGGCCATGTCCGAATCATTTTCCACATGATGATGGTTCCTCGCCCCTTCCCTCGCACGCTTCCAGAAGCGCCTTGCACCCCTTCACGGCATCCTGATACGTCGCTTCAAAATTCCCTGTGTACCACGGATCGGCCACTTCGCGCTCTTCGCCTGCGAACGACAAGAGCAGGCGGCATTTGCGCTCGGGGTCGCCTTTCGTGAGGCGGTGCAGGTCGCGCATGTTTTCATCGTCCATCGCGACGACGAAGTCATACGCCTCATAATCCTCGCGCCGGATAAGCCGTGCTGCACGGCGCGAGAACGGGATGCCCTTCGCGCGGAGCATCCGCTGCGTGCCTGGGTGCGCGTCGCTTCCGATTTCATCGGTACGGCAGGCCTTCGAATCGATGACGAACTCCGCGTCCCGCCCCGCCCGCCGCACGAGTTCCTTCATCACGAACTCGCACATCGGCGACCGGCAGATATTGCCATGGCAGACAAAAAGAATCTTATGCATCACATTCCCGCTTTCTTTTCACACACTCAAACTTTCTCGAAAATTTCTTTGACATCAACCAGCAAATCATCATACAGCGACACCTTGATCTGCCACTTCACGGCCTTCTTCTCTTCCTCGTCCATCGCTTTGAGCTCAAGTTCCGTAAAATCGACGTAAACCTCGTCGAGTTCGAACGTGCCATCCTGATTCAGATATACCTCGATACTTTTCGTCCCTGGCGTCACGATCCAGTACTCGCGCACGCCCGCCGCCGCGTATTTTTTCATTTTCACCGTGCGGTCACGGCGCATCGTCGATGGAGAAAGGACTTCGACGACAAGGTCCGGCGCACCGTAAATTGCGTCTTCATGGATAATGCCCTGATTGCAGACAATCATCACATCAGGAATGAACGTGTTCTTTTCGTCCAGATGGACATCCACACCATCGCCAAATGCGACACACGGTTTGCCTCTCAAAAAGCGATGAAAAATCGCAAAAATATTAGAAGCAATGATCGTATGTTTCACAAATGGCCGCGGTGACATCATGACAATTTTTCCGTCAACCTTCTCCATCCATGCATCTTCTTTATACGAAAGCTCTTCCATCCTCCTGCACTCCTCTCCGAAATAAATTTCCGCACAAAATTTCTTTCAGCTTTCTTTTCATTGTATCGCAAAAGCAGGCATGGAACAAGGTTTCGCGTTTTCGATTGACTTTTCGTCTTCCGTCGTGTATCAT
>OMUP01000204.1 GCA_900314255.1 uncultured Lachnospiraceae bacterium
TCCTCCGCCGTCTTCACGACATTGTCCACCGTGAAGCCGAAATGCTCGAAGAGTTTGTTCTGCGGCGCCGACATGCCGAATGTCTTCATGCCGATAACAGCGCCGTCAAGGCCGGTGTAGCGCTCCCAGCCAAAGCAAGTGGCCGCCTCGATGGCAACTCTCCTGCGGACAGCCTTCGGAAGAACGGACTCCCGGTATTCTTCGGACTGTTCCTCGAACACTTCCGTGCAGGGCATGGAAACCACGCGGGTCTTGTGGCCGTCGGCCGTGAGCTTTTCCTGTGCCTGCAGAGCGAGGCCGACTTCCGAGCCCGTCGCGATCAGGATGATCTCCGGCGTGCCTTCGCAGTCCTTCAGGACGTATCCGCCCTTCATGGCGCCGGCCACATCGCCTTCCTGGCTTAACGCCTGGCGGGTCAGAACGAGTGCTGTCGGCGTGTTTCTGGAAGAAAGTGCCATGTACCAGGCCGCCTCGGTCTCAATCCGCGAGCACGGACGGTATACACGGAAATTCGGAATCGCGCGCAGCATGGCGAGCTGCTCGACCGGCTCGTGGGTCGGTCCGTCTTCTCCGACGCCGATGGAGTCATGCGTCAGCACATAAATCTGCGGAATCCGCATCAGCGCGGCAAGGCGCATCATCGGCTTCATATAGTCGCAGAATACGAAGAAGGTTCCGATATACGCGCGCAGGCCGCCGTGCAGCAGCATGCCGTTTGCAATGGCGCCCATCGCCATCTCGCGCACGCCGAAGTGCAGGTTGCGTCCTTCCGGAACCGAAGCGGAAAAGAACGGCTCGCCCTTCATATCGGTCTTCGTCGACGGCGCCAGGTCGGCAGAACCGCCGAACAGATTCGGAATCTTGTCCTTCATGTACTGAATGACCGCTCCGGAAGACGCGCGGCTTGCCTCCGGCTTCTCGGCCGGCGCAAAGAATCCCGCGTCATTTTTAAGCGCATCAATGGCATCATATGAGTGGAATGCGTCCCACTTTGCCGCAAGCTCCGGGAATGCCGCCCGGTACTCCTCAAACATCCGCTTCCAGTCTTCCTCGGCTGCCGCCTTGGAATCCGCGATTGCGGCGCAGTGGTCATACACTTCCTGCGGAACATAGAAAGGCTCCTTTGACGGCCACTTCAGGAAGTCCTTCATCTCAAGGATGTTGTCCTCGCCCAGCGGCGCGCCGTGAGCTGCCGCCGTGCCCTGCTTGGCCGGGCAGCCGTAGCCGATCTCTGTGTGAATGATCAGGAAATACGGAGCGCTGTCATCTGCCTTTGCCGTCTCAATGGCCTGTCCGATCGCCTCCAGATCATTTCCGTCCTCGACAGTGAGTGTCTTGAAGCCGAATGCCTGCACCCGCTTTTCCACGTCCTCGGTGAAGGCAAGGTCGGTTCCGCCCTCGATGGAGATGTGATTGCGGTCATACAGAACCGTGAGCTTGCTCAGGTTCCATGTGCCGGCAAGAGAGAGAGCCTCGGAGGAAATTCCCTCCATGAGATCTCCGTCGCCGCACTCCACGTACGTTCTGTGGTCGACGACCGGATAGCCCGGGCGGTTGAAGATGGCTGCCAGATGCTTCTCGGCAGCGGCCATGCCGACCGCCATGCCGATGCCGGCTCCCAGCGGTCCTGTCGTGGCTTCCACGCCGGCTGTGTGGCCGTATTCCGGATGGCCCGGAGTCTTGCTTCCGAACTGTCTGAACTGCATCAGATCTCCGCGGGTAAGCCCGTACCCGAACAGATGCAGCAGCGAATACAGCAGCATCGATCCGTGGCCGCCGGAAAGGATAAAACGATCCCGGTTATCCCATTTCGGATCCTTGCTGTTAAAGCTCATGTGATGCGCCCACAGTTCATAGCAGGCCGGAGCCATGCCAAGCGGCAGACCCGGATGACCCGATTTTGCCTTTTCAATCGCATCCGCCGAAAGAACGCGGATCGCATTTACCGACATCCAGTCCATCTTGTTGTTCATCTTTTTCCTCTCACTCAGGTGATGTACCCGCTTTTATATATACATATGATTCCGGGGCGTCCTCGCGCCTGGCGCTCCCCGCTCCGGCTGTCATTTCAGCTGATCCTCGACAGCTTCCCGCACCATGCGGCCCTGACTGCACCATTTGGACCGGATTTCCAGCGGAACGCTCCCGTTGGTCGAAAGCGACTCTTCCACCCGGTTCATCAGCGCCTTGAAGGACACTTTGTCGATTCCCGGAAGAATGACCAGAAAGTTTCCG
This sequence comes from uncultured Lachnospiraceae bacterium, assembly GCA_900314255.1. Classification (GTDB taxonomy): domain Bacteria; phylum Bacillota; class Clostridia; order Lachnospirales; family Lachnospiraceae; genus UBA4285. The sequence goes on from OMUP01000204.1 coordinate 2,236, forward strand.
CCGTCCACCCGGTAGATGGATTCGGTCGGGAAATACATCCGCAGGAACTCGGCGCAGTGCACGATGCAGGCGTCACCGGCGCGAAGTCCTTTCTCCCGGTTGATCTTTCCCAGGCCATCGATATCGCCCAGAACCACCCCGGCGCTGCCGCCGCTCTTTTCCAGCTTATCCAGAATCTCCGGCAGTGACTGACGGTTTTTCAGCGACGTCAGCGGGTCATGCCGCGACATAAAGGAAAGCTGCTTGCGCATGTTTTCCGCTTTGACGGATGCCGCAATTGTCGCCCCGACAAGACGCAGAAGATTCTTCGACCGCCCTGCCCTCTGCACATCAAAGTTTATGGCGGCGAGGAATCCGATCAGACGGTTGCTGTCATACAGCGGCACAGCAACGTAGCTGTGCACGTCCAGACTCTGCAGGATTCTTCTCTCCTGCGGGTGAAGCGACGGATTCTCCTCCAGACTGCCGACCATGATCAGCCCTTCCTTCGTCATCGGCACAACCATGCCGGCAAAGGACTGCATCGGCAGCTTCTCGCTGAAGCCCAGAGGTTCCACTTCTTTTCTCGCCTTTTCAAACGCAATCCACACCGTCTGCGAATCCGTCTCAATCAGCAGACAGCGGTCCGCATTGAGCCGTCCGATGAGAATGGAGAACACTGCCTCCATCGCCTCGCGGATATGAAGACTGCCGCTCATGAGCTTCGAGCAGGTGAGACTCAGATTCACCGTGCTGAGGCTGTCGTCATCATCATCGTCATCTTCTGCCAGGCCGTCCTCCGTCATCTGAAAGATGACGAGACACCGCCCCGACTCATCCGCCTGCTGAAGGCGCACTTCAAACCATTGTCCGTCGCCGCCGAACCGGATCACGCGGTGCAGTTTTGTCCCAAGAAAAGCCGCATCGTAAAAATCTTTCTGCCAGTCCACCCGCATGGACCGCATCAGCGGCTGCATCGATCCTCCCGCCGGAATCACTGTCAGGCCGAACACCTCCATCATGCTGCGGCATTTCGGACTGATATAGTCCACGATCAGATCAGAAGCCCGTCCTGCCTTGCCCGGTACGACTTTCAGCAGCATATAGGCTGTATTCTTTAATTTATCCGGCGTCATTTCATCTGATATCGGCCACATAGGCAATCGCCCCCGTTTCTTCTATCCGATGAACCCGATGTCCTGGCCGCCCGTACGTTTCAGACGAGCATCTCGTCGATCCGGGATCTCGGCACCAGTCCGACAGACTGTCTGGCCGGCGCGCCGTTCTTGAACACGATGAGCGTCGGAATTGAAGAAACCCCGTACTGTTCAGCCAGATTCGGATTTTCATCCACATCAACCTTGACAACCTTGATATCACTTCTCTCTTCGGCAATCGCTGCCACTGTCGGTGCCAGCATCTTGCATGGTCCGCACCATGTCGCCCAGAAGTCTACCAGAACCGGCTTGTCCGCTTCCAGAACTTCTGCCCTAAAATTCTCTTCTGTTCCGATAATTTCTGCCATGTCACTCTCCTTCTATTTTAATCTGTCCCGTTAATCGTATTTGTCATTAGAATATCGAAAATACTCTGAAAATTCAACCGTCACGCCGGATCAACTGTCCTGCAGCGTTTCGCCGGCCAAAACCTGCGCGATGAGGCTCTTCGCCTCGGCCACGGTGTCCCAGTTCGGCTGCATGACGTAGTTGGGCGACGGCAGAGAATACGACGGCTGCTCGTCATCATATCCGCTCACGGCGTATCTCGTGACGTGCCAGCTTGCGCCCGAATCCAGCTGCTGTCTGACAAATGTGCTCAGATCATCCGAAGACATGTTGGTCCGGAACATGCCCGAAAGCGAATCCAGAATCGCGCTGTAGTGCGTCAGGATCGTCGTGCCGCTCGTCAGCTTCTGGATCACCGCCTCGATCACAAGCATCTGGTTGCGTCCGCGCTCGTTGTCGCCGGCTGCCAGCGCATGCCGCTCTCTGGCGAATGCCAGCGCCTGTGCACCGTTGAAGTGGTTCATACCCTGTACGACCTGGGTCGCGCCGCCGTCCGTAAATGTCGTGAAGGCAAACGGCGAATTCACATCCACGCCGCCCACTGCGTCGATGAGCGTCTCAAAGCCTGTGAAGTTGATCTGCGCATAGTACGGAATCGAAATCTCGTACAGACCCGCAAGTCCCTGCATGGAATTGCCTACACCGTTCAGGCCGAGGTGCGTCAGCTTGTCGAGCGCACCGCCGCCCGCCGGGTTCGGAATGTAGTAGTCTCTCGGCGTGTTCACCAGCAGAATCTCATGGGTGTCCGGATTCACAACCGCCAGAATATTCACATCCGACCGGGTCGACTCCGGAAGTCCTGCTTCCCGGGTATCCGATCCGCTCAGATACATGACAAATGCACTCCCGGCTGCTCCCGCCTCCGGTTCCGGCACCTCGGTGATCGCGGTATCATCGTCCGTGTCATCCGCCGAATCAATCGTGTATTCCTGCAGCAGCCGCATCCTGGAGGCGTAATCGGTGTAGCCGTCCACATCATCAAGAAGCTGGAGATAGGACTCCTTCACCACGATGGAGCGCACATCCCCGTTGTACAGCAGATCAGCAAGGTCCGTCATGGAATCTGTTTCCGTAAGCTGCGGCGTGCTGCCCGTGGCGCTCTCAATCTGAGCAAGTGCTGCATCTACGGCGCTCCGGCCAAGCTGTGTGAGAACGCCGGCCGGATCCCCTGTAACATCTGAAACCGCTGCAGCCTCGTCCTCGGCAAGCACATAAACGCCGACCTTTGTCCCCGTTGTCTGGGTCTTTGCCGTGGTCGTATCGACCGTACTCTGCAGTCTGCCAGCCACATCGGCCGCATACAGAGAGCCGCCGGCGACCACCGCGCACAGCACGCATGCCAGAATCCGGCGCAGCTGTCTGATGTGGTTTCTGTGTCTGCCCTTCTTAAAAAGAAGGAAGGCGCACAGAGCAAGCACCGCGGCCGCTGCCGCGCCAAGCGCAAGCAGATACTTCTGCGGCAGCATGTTAAGCCGCACAAAGCGGTACGCGGCGTAACCAACCGCCGCAAGTGTCACTAAAAATACGACTGCCGCGATGCGGCGCCAGATTTTGTTGCGTATCATTGTTTTCCGTATCCTCCCGCCCGGTCCCCTCACCGGTTGCTTTGTTTAGTGTATACCCCGAAAATTAATATTTCAATCTGTCAAGAATTGCTTCGTCAAAATCTGTCAGTTCGACCATCCGGAAAAATGCCGCCATCCGGCTGACTCCTTCCTCACTCTCCGCGCCGCCCGCTCTCTCCGTCAGCATCAGCAGCATCCTCGCCATCATGACAAATGCCGCTCCCGCCCGAAGCGGCGCAATTTCCGGATCTCCATACGGAAACAGCCGCACGAAGGCATCATTTGCCAGGACCCGGCCAAGAAAGGTACTTTCTATTTTATGTAAAGGCCTGTAATCGCCACTTTCCCGGCACGTCTGCACGGCTTCCTCCAGATCCTCACGGTTTTCGGCACACTGCTTCAGCCGTTTCACCACAAGTCCCGCCGGCATAGACACCGCTTCATCGATGCACTGCAGGCCCGCTTTATCATCCGAAAAGGCAATCTGCAGAAATGTCACAAGACGGCGAAGACGCTCTGCAAGCGGCAGCTGCTCTTCAGCCAGGATTCCGACGCACAGGCGGTGCACCTGCAGTGCATGGCGCAGATCCGGCCTTTCTTCCTTTTTTGGCAGATCCGCAAGGTCGAAGGAAACTGCCCTGGCTGTCAGCTGCATCGGATTTCCACCCTGAAAATCCCGCAAAAGCTCTAATGTCGCCTCACATGCATTCACCGTGCCGATTTCCGGCACCGGCAGGGTAAGCCCCGCATCCCGCTGGCTGTTCAGAAACTGCGGCCGCCTCGGATACAGGCGGCAGACCACGGAGATCGCCTGCGCGCCGCAGGCCGCCTGGAGCCGGCACAGACCGTCCTTTCCAAGAAGGCGGCAGCGGCCGGTAAAATCGGGGGAAAGCTCCGCATACCGGCCCGGGTCCGCTCCGCGGCCCAGCGTGTGCAGCGCCAGGTCAAGATCCGTCCGCACGTCAGACGGGCATTCCTCACCTACCATGCGGAAATATTCCTCCTGCGAGATCCGGATCGCAAGCCCCTGACAGCAGGTGTGCCGACACGCTCCGCACTTGCAGGAAAATTTTGGAAAATATGCGGGAACCGTGAAATTTTCATTCAGTTGAATCATACGGCGCTTCCTTCCACAGGCCGGGCGTACCGGCTGCACCGTTATTTTACACGCTTCCGGCACCGCGGGATGAGATTCTCCGAAAAAATGTGAACTCATGAAGAAGGCTCTGCCAGGTAAAACAGACAGAGCCATCTATCTATTTTCGCATTCACATTGCGCAACCTGCCTCGGACAACTTTTTATTCCCCGGTCATCTCCTGGTACTCGTCGTTTCCGGCATCCGCCCAGGACGTCCGGCCGCTGGAAACAACCCTGCCGGTGTCGTACTCATACGCGTATACATCCTCCATCACGGCGTCCGAAAGCCCCCAGCTTCCCCCGGCGTCCTTCTTACTCCGGTACAGGACATACAGGCCGCAGCTGCCATTGCTGGAATCCCGGTCATACATCAGATATTCAATATCCGTGCTGCTCTCCGAGACCACGCACCAGGACTCCCCCTTCGCGCCGTAGCTAATCTGCGCCGTTCCCGCCTCCGGAAACGCGGCATACAGGATTGCCTGATAACCCGGATATTCAGATGTCTCCCGGCGCGCTGTGTGCCCGCCCTCATCAGGGGCTGTCGTTGCCTCTTTCTGCGGCGCCGTGCTTTCTGCCGGCTCCGTTACCTCTGCGCCACCCCCGGCGCTTTCCGTCTCCGGCTGCGCCTGCATCTGCCACCATTCTTCTGCCGTGACCTGCGGATCGTCGTCACCCGGACCGCTAGACGGGCGCAGACGGCGCAGATAAAGCGCCCCGTCCTCTGCGTACAGCATATACGAATTCCACGAGGCCGGGTAATCTGACCGGACCAGATATGTGCCATTTGCGTTCCGGGTGATCTCCGATCCGCCCAGATCCCCCCGGAGGAAGTATCCAAGCCCTGCCAGTCCGATAATAAGAAACAGAAACACGACCGTAAGGACCGTCAATACCCGCAGCAGCCACCGCACCGCTTTCCTCTTCACCGCCGCTGCCAGCCGGCGGTTTATCAGATATCCGCCAAGCAGCGCGATGACCATCCACAAAGCCAGAGCTGTCGCCGCGGGTATCCCGACCCAGGCGCGCAGAATGTCCGTCTGGGGCTTGAAGGCAATGATGGCGGCGACCAGGGCAAGCAGCCCCGCACCCGCCAGCCCCAGAATGACCACCGCATTTTCCGCCGTTTTCTTTTCCGGGACCGGTCCGAGCGTCCGAAGAAACGTTTTGAATTCCTCCGGCGCGCCGTCTGTCGGCACCCGCATGGCCTGGTTTTTGCCCGGCAGCAGATAAAAAGCGCCTTGTCCTTCCACAACCCGGTACAGATCCTCATACCGGATTGTGGCGGACATATGGCTGCTTTTCACGGTAAAAAAAGTCTTATAAAACGAGAATTCGCTCGTCTCGCGCGCATACACGCGTCCGCTCGTGTACGCGCGCCGGATATTCACGCGGCGAAGAACTGCCATGACAAATGGAACTGCCACCGCCGCGGCAGCAAGGACAATCCCGACCTCTTTCGCCCCGGACAGCAGGACAGAGCTGCCCAGAAGAAGAAACGCCGCCGCCAGGCTGCCGGCAGCCCGCAGTGCCGCTGCGCCGTTTACATCCCGGTTCATCTGCCGGAAATCCTGCAGCGTCATGGCGGAAGAAGCCGTAAACAGTGCCGTTTCAGATTCTATCTCCGTCTGCATGTTATCTTTCACCCCTCTTTCAGCCTGAAGAAGACGCAGGGCGCGTCCGGTTTCAGGCCGGTATGTTTAAAAAAATCAAAAAGCTCCTCCGGCGGACCGGTCACGGAACCGTCCGGGGCATACACCACGGTGCACTCAGCGGATACAACGCGCTGATATTCCAGCCCGTATCTGCTTTTCTTTGAAAAAAGAAAAACGGATGCTTCCCCTGCTTCCTTCGCCGCATTCAGTTCCGCCGCCAGATCCGTGCTGATGGAAAAAGAGGAAACGGCTCTTTGGGGCGGCAGAACGCCAAGGACACAAGAAAAACTGCCGTCCTTATTCTTCACCGGAAAATAATACGTCTCGATTCCCCATCCGCCGTTAAGATCCCAGCGCGAATCATCCGGAAACACCTCCCGGACGGGTCCGCAGAGTGTGTACGGCGACCGGTCCCCCTCCGGGTCATGTTCCGCAAATATGCGGCTCATCTCCGGCGTCTCATACTTCTCCCGAAGATTCTTCACATCCGGCTCCAGCGCCCTGTTCCGAAAGAAAAGACGGCTGACTGCCACACCGCCTGGAAGTAAAAGCAGCAGCGCAGCCGCAAGGATGTATAACAGTTTCACAGAATGCCTGGTTTTGCGCATACCTGATCCCAACCTCCTCTGATAATGATCCACGATCTTTTACTCTCAGCGCGCTGTGCCTGATAAAACCGGACACTTTCTGCCGCAGCCCAGGCAGCAAAGAGTGACAGGCTGTTCCGAAGAGAATGAAGGGCTTGGTTATATTTCCATTGAACCGTTCAACCGGTTTGCCAAGTGCTTTTGAAATCTCGCGATGGCTCATCCCGCACAGAATTTTCATGGCAACAATCTGCTGCTCATCCGGAGGAAGACCTACTGTTTTTTTCTCATAAGCATCCATTTCTTCCACGGAAGTGAACTACTCCCACCTACGCCTGACGGCTTAGAGGTGGGAGCTTCCTGCTTCAACCACCATCGCGCTGGCTAATCCCGAAGGATTCCTTTCCGTCTTACGCGGTGTCCACAGGCGTTTGGATTCGGACGGTCCCCGCCCTATCTGTGAATGGGCTATTGCTTATGCAGATTTGTATAAGCGATAGCCTTCTTTTTTAAGGTTGATTGCGGCATTGATGTCGCGGTCATAGGTCCTTCCGCATACAGGGCAGGTGATTGTACGGACACTGAGATCTTTGGTAATCGGATTCTGATATCCGCACTGGCATAACTGACTGGACGGATAGAACTTATCAACTTTGACGAGCCACTTGCCGCGGTCGGCAAGTTTGTAAGTCAGCATATTTACGAACATCCCGTAGCCGTTGTCGTTAGCAGCCTTGCCGAGACGAAGCTTTTGATGTCTGTCTTTATGCCTGGCGGAGATTTCTTTCAGAGAAAGGTCTTCAACGGCAACGAGATCATACTGATTGGCTATCTCAGCAGACCGTTTTTGCAGAAAGTCCTTCCGCTGATTTTTGACATGGGTATAAATACGGTTGACCTTGAGATGTTGTTTCTTCCAGTTGTGGGATTTTGGCTCTCTTTTTATAGAGCCTTTCCGACGGGAAAGAATCCGCTGTGCTTTTGCAAGCTGTTTTTGCGATTTGCGGTAGTAGTGCGGCATCTCTGCACAGTCTCCGTTGGAATCTACATACAGACCATCCGACTTATAATCAAGTCCAAGCGTTTTGCCCGGGTCTACTTCTACAGGGCGGATTGCCTTTTCGTATTCATACAGGATGGAAGCATAGTAACGCCCGTCACTGTCCTGTGAAACCGTAGCGGATTTCAGCTTCCAGTCAGACGGTGCCGCACGGTGAATTTCCGCTTTGACGTAACCGAGCTTCGGAAGCCTGACCGCCATGTCAAAAACCATGACGTTATGATTCGTTACGGGGATGGTGTATGAGCTCCGGCACCGGTGCTTTGACTTATACTTCGGGAACCCGGTGCTCTTATTGTTCCAGAAGTTTTTGAACGCGGCATCGAGATTTCGAAGTGCCTGCTGTAATGCAACAGAATCGACTTCTTTGAGCCATGCAGTATCAGGGTTGTTTTTCATCTGGGTGATCGCTTTCGCCGTGTCGACATATGAAATCGATGTTCCGTCAGCACGGTATGCCGCGACACGCCAGTTGAGCGCCTGATTGTAGACGAAACGACAGCATCCGAATGTTTTTGCAAGAAGCGTCCGCTGTTCTTTTGTCGGGTAGATACGGTATTTATAAGCTTTATTCATGTTTCTGCCCCTGCGACTGGATATATTGTTTAATAATGTCCACGGTTACGCCGCCTGTCGTCAGCAGGCAGAAGGATTTTGACCAGAACATTTCTTCCCAGAGAGATTTTCTGATGGCAGGAAATTCCTTTTTAATGAGGCGACTGCTTGCGGACTAATAGGCGTTTATGAACTTTGACAGTTCGGAATTCGGCTGTGCCGTAAACAGTACATGGATATGGTCTTTGTCGTGGTTCCATTCCTCTACACGAATGTTGTACTTTGGAGCAATGTAATCAAAGATCTCTTTCAGCCGTGCCGTGATCGAATCATCGATCACTTTCCGACGATACTTGATAACCATGATCAGATGATAGTGGAGTTTGAACACTGAATGATTATTACTCTCAAGGACCATTGATATACTCTTCCTTTTATTTCTTAACGATTGAATATATTATAACAGGATTTCCCTCAGATAACAGCCATATGTTCGAAAGAAAAGGCGCGGCTGATTCGGCGATTCATCACCCACCCATAGAGGTGGGCGTTTTCTCGCCTGCCGCGCGGATAAAACCGGCCTGCGTGCGGGCATCCGGAATACAGGACAGGATCTCCTCTCCTGTATTCCGCAGTTTATGCCGCCGCAGGCCGTCAATATATATATTTTGTATCATCCGGTACAGCCATATGC
>OMUP01000203.1 GCA_900314255.1 uncultured Lachnospiraceae bacterium
CAGAGGATCGGCTCTATCCCGTGGCTGAGGCATTCTTCAACTATCTGATCATAAAACTCAAATCCTTTTGGATTGCATTCTCCATTGCCATTCGGGAAAATGCGCGCCCATGACACAGAGGTTCGAAATGCTGTAAAGCCCATTTCTGCCATTAACTCTATATCTTCTCTATATCGATGATAAAAATCGATGGCCATCTTCCAATCTGCATTCGGCATTTTATCAGGTACGACATGCAGATCATATATAGTCATTCCCTTTCCGTCTTCATTCCAGGCGCCTTCTGTCTGCATAGAAGATGCTGAACCGCCCCATAAAAAGTCATTTTTAAGCACGCTCATTTTGCTTCTCTCCTTCAGACATCATTTCAAATCAGCTCCATTTGAAGCGATCACTTTTTTATACCAATAAAACGAATCTTTTCTGTATCGTTTCATGCTTCCAATTTTTACATCATCCCTATCGACATAGATAAAACCGTATCTTTTGCGAAAGCCTTCATGTGTTGAGATCAGATCTATCGCTGACCATGGGCTGTATCCCATCACCTCACATCCTTCAGAAATCGCTTTATCCATTTGAACAATATGATCTCTTAGGTATTGAATCCTGTACGTATCGTGAATGCGTCCGTCATTTTCCAAAACATCTTCTGCTCCAAGACCATTTTCCGTCACCATCATCGGAAGGTGATATCTGGAATAAATCTCCCTGAGTGTTGCCCTGAATCCTTCCGGATCAATCTCCCATCCGAACGCAGTTTTTGGCAGATATGGGTTGGAAACAACGCGATACATTCCCCTTATTCCTTGCATGAGACTCTGCGGCTCAAGTTCATTCGCATCCTTCCAGGAAGCCACACAGCAGGTATTATAGTAATTAAAAGCTATAAAATCCGGTTTTGCTTCCTTCATTTCCTCAAGATCCCCATTCTCCATCTCTGGAAGTGCATTATGTTTTTTCAGATATGACCAGACAATTGGATTGTATATTCCCTTTACAGCCGCATCCAGATACAGCCAGTTCCGGATAGCATTGAAATCCTGTGCCGCCAGAACATCATCTGGTTTACAGGTCACTGGATAGACGAGAGATATATTCGGCGCCGGTCCAATCTTGCAATCAGGAAAGTTTGTATGGCACATCTTCATAACCCGTGCCTGGGCCATCAGCATGTGATGATTCTTCTGGTATGTCTTCTTCAGGCATACATCTTCGTCTTCATCCTCCACAGCTCCCGTGCCAATAATACTCCCCTGCATTGTCAGCATGTTCTGTTCATTAATAGTAAGCCAATACTTTACCGAATTTCCAAAATAGTTAAATAGAACTCTCGCATAATTAACAAATTCATCAACCGACGCTCTTCGCAGCCAGCCCCCTTTCTCTTCCAAAGCCTCGGGAAGATCAAAATGAAACATTGTGATAATTGGTTCAATTCCATATTTATGGCATTCATCGATCACATTCTGGTAGAATTTAATTCCTTTCGGATTAATATTGCCTGTTCCATTTGGAAGAATTCTTGTCCAGGCAATCGAAAAACGATATTCTTTAAACCCCATCTCCGCCATGAGCGCAATATCTTCTTTATAATGATGATAGAAATCCGAGCAAATATCAAATCGTGCAGTACCTTCTGGCGGTTCCTTTACATCCTGGACCGACTTACCTTTACCATCTTCTTCGCTTGCTCCTTCAGACTGATATGCTGAAGTTGAGCCGCCCCATAAAAAGCCATCTGGAAAACTCATCTCTTATCCTTTCACCGAGCCGATCATAACGCCAGACACGAAATATTTCTGGATGAACGGGTAAATAATCAGCATCGGAATAATGGAAATCATAATTGTTGCATATTTGATCAAAGGACGGAATATCATTACATCTGCCCCATCTGCATCTGCAACCACTGAATTGTTTGTTGAGAGCAAAACTATTTCCCGCAGTGTCAGCTGCAAAGGATATAAATTCCGATCCGTCAGATACAGCGATGCATTAAACCATGCGTTCCAGTTGGCAATCACATAGAACAGAATAATCACTGCCAGAATGGCCTTACTAATTGGCAGAACAATATCCCAGAGGATTTTCGCATAACCAGCTCCATCGATTTTTGCTGCATCAAACAATTCTTCCGGAATCTGTTGGAAACTGGTGCGCATAATCATGATATTATACGGAGCAACCTTAAACGGTATTATCAATTCCTACCTTGTATCGAGCATCCCGATATTTCTCACCAAGAT
>OMUP01000202.1 GCA_900314255.1 uncultured Lachnospiraceae bacterium
GAAGCCAGAACCGGAACGGCTCCGGCACCGAGCCCGACCAGAGCCGCCATACTGACTGCCGCCGTTTTTTCTGCTGTTTTTCTCATTAGAAGCTTTTTATTCCTGTTCATGATTTTACCTCTGTCCTTTCCCTCAACTGTTGCTGCCGTCTGTAATGGTTTCCGGTGCTGCTTTTGCTTCCGGGGCAGATTTTGTCTTTTCTTTGCTGCCCCTGCCCAGGAAATGCCAGGACGTGTGCTCGATCAGACCGCCGAAAATCTTCAGCATTCCAGGAAGAATGAAGATCACGACGACTGTACTGATCAACGCGCCGCGTGCCAGCATCAGGCACATGGAATGAATGACGTCGATATTCGAGTACAGTGCCACGCCGAAGGTCGCAGCAAAGAATGAAATACCGCTTGTAATGATGGAACTCATGCTCGTGCGGTGAGCAATCTGAATGGCCGTATCCCTGTCTCTTCCTCTCTGCCGCTCTTTCTGATACCGGCTTGTCATCAGGATCGCGTAGTCAACCGTCGAACCAAGCTGTACGGTGCCGAGGATGATGCTGGCGACGAATACGACTGATGTGTTCGTGAAATACGGAACCGACATGTTGATGATGATCGCCGATTCGATGACCAGTTCCAGGATGACCGGCAGGCTGACAGACCGGAACAAAAGCATGATGATCACGAAGATGATTCCGAGCGACGCTGAATTTACGTGGATGAAGTCAACATTTGTCACATCGACCAGATCGTGCGTCATCGGAGCTTCGCCGACCAGCAGTGCATCTGCATCGTACTTCTTGATGATGCTGTTCAGCTCTTCGACCTGCGCATTGGCTTCGTCCGATCCGACATAATAGCCGGTTCCGACAAAGCACATCTCATATTTGTCGGACTGCAGCATGTTGCGTACTTTCAGCGGAACCATGGAATCCGGCACGTTGCTGCCGACCAGCGAGTTCATGCCGAGGCAGTAATTGACGCCGTCCACATTTTCCAGGTCGGAAAGCATGTCAGCCTTCTCTTTTGCCGGCATATTCTTGTCAAACAGAACCATATCGATCGTCGTGCTGCCGAAATCGTCCTCCACTTTCTGGAAACCGATCCGGGACGGGAGATCAGACGGAAGCGACCCGGACATATCATAGTAGTTCTGCACATGATTGTTGCCGTAGATGGCCGGCACCAGAATAATGCAGAACAGCACAATCCAGAGCTTGTAATGCTTCGTGATAAAATTCGACGCCTTGTTCAGGTTGCCCAGAAGCGGTTTATGTCTGGTCTTCTCGATTGCTTTGTCGAAGAACAGCACAAGCGACGGCAGGATCGTGACGCAGGAAATGACGCCGAACAGAACGCCCTTGGCCATAACCAGGCCGAGGTCAAGTCCCAGCGTGAAGCTCATGAAACACAGAGCGACAAAACCGGCGATCGTCGTCACCGAGCTTCCGATGATGGACTTGAATGTATTGGCGATCGCGTGTCCCATCGCGCGGTTATTGTCCCCCGGGAAGCGCTGCTTGTTCTCGCGGTAGCTGCCCAGAAGGAAAATGGAATAGTCCATCGTGACAGCCAGCTGAAGAACAGCTGCGATTGCCTTGGTGATGTAGGAAATCGATCCGAACATCACGTTCGTGCCCATGTTATAGACAACGGCAAATGCGATATCCAGCAGGAACAGGAACGGAACGACGAACGAATCCGTCAGCAGAAGCATCGCGATGAGACTCATCAGAACCGCGATTCCGACATAGATCGGAAGCTCCTGATCGGTCAGATCCTTCAGATCGTTCATGACCGAAGGGATTCCGTTAATGTAGCAGTCCGAATCCAGGACTCCCCGGATCTGTTTTTCCGCCTCCAGCGTGCTGTCGGCGGATGATGTGTTGTCAAGCAATACGAGCATCATCGTCGCATCGCCGCTGAAAAATTTGCTTCGGAGTTTCTCCGGGATCATTTCCACCGGAAGATTGATATCCGCCACATCGTCATACCAGAGCACATTCTTTACATGCGGGATCGCCTCGATATCCGATTCCAGCTTCGCCACATCTTTCAGGCTCTTGTTCTCGACGACGACCATCGAGAAAGCTCCCATGCCGTACTGATCCACGACAATATTCTGTCCCTGGACGGTGTCCAGATTTTCCGGCAGATACGTCAGCAGATCGTAGTTTGTCCTTGTGCTCTTGAACCCGAAGTATGACGGGATGAGCAGAAGTACGGCGAGAATCAGAATCAGGATTCTGTTTTTGGCAATCCATTTCCCGACCTTAACCACTTTACAATGCCTTCCTCTCTTCAAATAATAAATGACTAATGTTCATTTCTTGACCGGTGTTATCATAGAACAAAAATGACCAAAGTTCAATATTAAAATTGACTTATGGTCAATTATTGTGTAAACTTTCTATAAACAGTACCAGAACGCGGACGCACTGTTGGAAATCTGATAAAATTTCGTCCGGGAAGGTGACTGACACAAATGGGAAAAGCGGCTGAGAACAAACTGTACAAAAGAACATCCCTGCTGAATCATGCCTATGCGCTCTTTACGCAGCAGGGCTTCAACAAGACAACGATCTCGGATATCGTCCGGGAATCCGGCCTGGCAAAAGGAACATTTTATCTGTATTTCAAGGACAAATACGATCTGCGCGACCAGCTGGTGGCCAAGATGTCCTCGCAGGTTCTGCTTGAAGCCGAGAAAGCCATTGCAGAAAATCCTCCGAAACCAGCTACGGTCGAGAGTTATCTCTTCGCGCTGGTCGACTATATCCTGTTTCATCTTCAGCAGAACAAGATGCAGCTCAATTTCATCTCCAAAAACCTCTCATGGGGCGTATTCGAGCATGCCGTTGAGATGGCCGACAAAAGCGATACCAGTAATTTCAACAAGATCTACCAGAATTTTCTGACTGCGCTGCAGGAAAACAATTACAAGTGCGACACACCGGAACTTCTGCTTTTCACAATCATCGAACTTGTGAACTCCACCGGCTACAGTACAATCATGTACGAGACTCCCTGCACGCTGGAAGAATATCTCCCGCATCTGCACCGCTGTCTGCACTCCATTCTCGAATCGTACAAAATAGACGGAACGGAGCCGGAAGAAACACAGCAGCCGTAAAAAAAGCCGCATGAATCTTGTGGTCAGGATCACCATGATTCATGCGGCTTTATTTTATTTTGTCAGAAATCCGTGCCTTGTGAAGAAGCTGCCTTCCATATCTTCCGTTGTTGAAAGGCCGATATCGACACCAGTGTCCGGCCAGTATCCCAGCTCTACGCCTTTTGCATAGACGCCGATAGCCTGCGCCGTGTAGCCATATCCGTTCAGATGCGTGTTGTCGAGCTCGACATGACGCAGCTGTTCAGAGATATCGCCGGCAAATGCCCGGTGATAATCACTTTTTCCCACTTTCAGGCCGTTGAGTTTCAGCCCGTTCATTAGCAGATATCGTCTCGCCAGGAACACGTGATCGCCGAATGCATCCACGAGTGCCTGTTCATACGAAGTGTTGGTGATCCCAAGCGCATCGGCCGGCTCATACCAGATCGAATCCGGATCATCCGGGTCATCGGTGGAAGTTATGATGATATAGCGGTCGCACCCGGCTGTCTCGATCATCTCCTGATACTGACTGATCAGTTCCGGAAGGCTGTCCCAGCCTCCGTTATCGCCCATCTCAATGATCATAATGTCATTGGACTGGTCGCCGTATTCCGCGGACCGCTCCATAATCTCAAGTGTATTCTCGCCTGCGATGCCGAAATTGTTGGTCTTGATTCCGGTGAGCTGCTCCAGGATGTCCGGGTAGGAAATCCCGTCCCCGTTGATCCCCTGTGTCATGGAATCGCCCCAGCAGTTTATGGTACTTTCGTCCAGAACCGAGACCTGCTCCTCATCCGGCTGTGAAAAAATGTCCGGGATCATAAATCCGCCCTCCGGACTGTCCGAAAGTATACTGCCTTCATTTTTCCCGTCATCTGTCCCGTTGTCCCCCGCGCAGACAGCTGAAATGACACATAAAGCGGCCAGAAAAACAGCTGCAGCTAATCCGGCCCGCCATCTTTTTCTTACTTTTCCCCCCTGTCCTCCTTCATTTTTTCTCGTCATCCGCCTCTCACCTTACATATCTGACTTCTCAGAGATTCCTGTGTAAATTTTCGGTTTTTCCTGTCCGGTGAGCACCCGGTACGCACCGGCCGCCATTGCTTCGTGCTCCAGCTCACCCGGATATGAATAAACCGGGGCGATCCAGCCGCAGCGGCTTCGGATGGTCTCCTCCACCTCCGGGAAGCGCATGAGCCCGCCCGTCAGAACGATCGCGTCAACCTTTCCCGAAAGGACCGCTGCCATGGATCCGATCCACTTGCAGCACTGATAAATGCCGGCATTCCAGATGGCTTCTGCTTCTTTATCGCCCGCCTCGATTCTGGCATGAATCTTGTCGGAATCCGACGTCCCGAAATAGCTGCTTAAGCCTCCGGCCTGTGAGCAGAGATCGCGGATTTCCTTCGGCGTCTTGTTTCGAAAATACTTCAGGACATCGGTCACAGCCATGCTGCCCATCCGCGTCGGCGTGAACGGTCCTTCGCCGCCGCCCGCATCATTCCCGTCGATCATGCGGCCGCGGCAGTGCGCCGTGATGGATATGCCGCCGTCTATATGACAGACGATATAGTTTTTCTCTTCGTATTTTTCGCCCATGAGTGCAGCATGGTGCCTGGCTGTAGCCTTCAGGTTCAGAGCATGGGAGACCGCCCGGCGCCGGATTCCTTTGACGCCGGTATAGCGGGCCAGATCCTGCAGCTCGTCGACAACCGGCGGGTCCACCATCAGAACGAGGCCGCCGTACTCTTTATGCAGCTGCGCCGCCATCTGAACGCCGAGCATAGAAGAGTGATACAGTCCGCCCCGGCAGTTCTTCGTATCGTCGATCAGTTTCTGATTGACCAGATATGTCCCGCTCTCGCAAGGAGCGCAGCTTCCGCCGCGTCCGACGATCGCATCAAGACCGGTCAGGTCGATGTTGTTGTCCCTGATGAATTTCCCGACAACCTTCATCCGGTACGGAAGCTGGTCATTGATGTCCGGGAACTTCAGCAGAACACTGGAGTCGTGGAATACAGACGTTTGAAATATCTTCTTTTCGTTAAGATGAAGCGATACCTTCGTGGACGTTGAGCCCGGATTGATGCATAAAATTTTATACTGCTTCATTGTATCCTGAAAATCCCTTCAAAACCTTTTGATGTTGATTCTAACACACTTCGGTATGGTATGATAACAGAAACCACTTTCGGGGGTTCATGAAAACTATGGCTTCGTATTTCTATCTGTCTTTGCAGACTCTGCTGTTCAGCTTCGGCGGTATGTGTATCAAGCTGACCGGCAGTTTTCTCTCTCCGTTCATGACTTCGCTGTTCCGCTTTGTGATCGGCAGTCTGATCCTGTTCTGCATCCAGCTTGCCCGGCACAAAAGTGTCCGGCCGGCCCTCGGATTCTACGTGATCCTCGGCGGGATTTTCAAGGCGGTCCACTATATGGCAGAGAATTACGGTGTCATGGCCGGCTATTCCTACGGAACCGTGCTCGTGCTGCCCGCCCAGACAATCACCGTGCTTATCGTCGCTGCTGCCCTGAAACAGGACCGGCTGACAGCGCGCAAAGTATTCGGCACAATCCTTTCCATCGTCGGCGTCGTGCTCGTCTCCTGGAACGGAGCCAGCGCAGCAGAATTTCTGAAAGGGCAGGCGCAGCTGCTCCTTATCCTCAGCCTCGGCGGTGTAGGCGCAGGCGTTTTTAATGTCATTCAGAAGAAACTGGTCAGCACCATGGATCCGGTCGCTCTGAACTACTCGATGTTTATTGTCGGGGCTCTCGTGTGCCTTCCGTTTCTGCCGGCCGGAGGTCCGCTCCTCACCGGAACTCCATCTGCGCTTCCTGTCTTCGGAATGCTGGAGCTCGGCACGATAACCGCCGTCGGTTTTCTGCTGCAGGCGCTGGCCATGAAGCGCGTATCGGCGCTCATCGCGACCATCATTCAGAACTCCATGTCGATCCTTACGATTCTCTGGTCAGCCCTGCTTTTTCACGAGCCGGTGACCGGCTGGGTAGTGGGAGGAACGCTGATATTTGTCATCGGAACGCTGATTGTCAATCTGCAGGAGGGTAAAAAAGCATGATTCACATTGTCCTGTATGAACCGGAAATCCCGTATAACACCGGCAATATCGGCCGGACCTGCGTGGCGGCCGGCGCGAGCCTGCACCTCATAAAACCGCTCGGTTTCCTCATCAGTGACAAATATATCCGCCGCGCCGGTCTTGACTACTGGCCGCGGCTTGATCTGCATATGTATGAGGATTTCGGACAGCTGCAGGCAGAAGCCGGGCACCGCCGGATCTGGCTGGCGACCACAAAGGCCCATCAGACATACACCGACGTCGCGTTCGGGCCGGACGACTATATCATGTTCGGACCGGAGAGCCGGGGAATCCCGGAGGAAATCCTCGTCGGCCACGAAGAAGACTGTATCCGCATTCCGATGATGGAAGGCGAGCGCTCCCTGAATCTGTGCAATTCTGCAGCCATTGTGCTCTACGAGGCGCTGCGGCAGAATCATTTTCCGGGGATGGAGCAGAAAGGACAGCTGCACAGGCTGCACTGGAGGGATGAACAATGACTGTACAGGAAAAGGCACTGGAAGTGATCAGACGTCTTAAAGCCGAATATCCGGCCACGCAGTGCACACTGGATTTTGAAAACGCGTGGCAGCTTCTCGTCTCGGTGCGCCTCTCCGCGCAGTGCACGGACAAGCGGGTGAATATCGTCATGGAGGATCTGCTGAAAAAATTCCCGACGGTCGCTTCGCTTGCCGCGGCTGACCCGTCTGAAATTGAAGAAGTCGTCCGCCCATGCGGTCTCGGGCACAGCAAGGCGCGGGACATTCACGCGTGCATGAATGTTCTGCACGAGACATACCACGACAAGGTGCCGGACGATTTCAACGCTCTGCTGAAACTGCCGGGCGTCGGGCGCAAAAGCGCCAATCTCATCATGGGCGATGTGTTCGGAAAACCGGCGATCGTGACCGATACGCACTGCATAAGGCTTTCCAACCGGATCGGCCTTGTGGACAACATCAAAGAACCTGCAAAAGTAGAGAAAGCACTCTGGAAGATCATTCCGCCCGAAGAAAGCAATGACTTCTGCCACCGGCTCGTCGACCACGGACGTGCTGTGTGCACGGCGAGAAATCCGGAATGCAAAAAATGCTGCCTCGCCGACATCTGCACATTTGCCGATGCCGCCAGGGCAGCTGAATCATAAGTATTCGTTTGTCGGATCTTCAGTCGGGAGGGAGTCTTCTCCTGCTTACCCGGAATCAGATGTTCAGCAGACGGCTGTACTCTGCGAGTGCCCCGTCTGTCTCGTGAGCCAGAACTTTCTTTGCGAGGATCTTGCCAAGCTGAACGCCTTCCTGATCGAAGCTGTTCAGATTCCAGCAGAATCCCTGGAACATAACCTTGTTTTCATAATGCGCAAGAAGGGCACCAAGAGTCTTCGGGGTTACCTCTTCGCCGGTGATGATGCTCGACGGACGGCCGCCCTCGAAATTCTTGTTGCGGTCCGGATTGCTTCTGCCGCATGCGAACGCGACGATCTGGGCTGCCACATTGGCGCACAGCTTCTGCTGGCTTGTGCTTCCCTGAATCGTATCATCCATGCCGCACTGATTCTTTCTGAATCCGATGAACTGCAGCGGGATGATATTTCTGCCCTGGTGAAGCAGCTGGTAGAACGAATGCTGTCCGTTCGTTCCCGGCTCGCCGAAGATAACCGGGCCGGTCGGATAAAAGACAGGCTCGCCGAAGCGGTTCACGCTCTTGCCGTTGCTCTCCATGTCGAGCTGCTGCAGATGGGCCGGGAAACGGGACAGCGCCTGCGAATACGGCAGGATGGCCGTCGCTTCATACCCAAGAATATTTCTCTCATATACACCGATCAGCGCGTCGAGCATATCCGGATTCTTCATCGGATCGCTTTCGGCCGCGATCTTGTCCTCGGCCGCAGCGCCCTCAAGAAACTGTGCGAACACATCCGGACCGAACGCAAGCGAAAGAACTGCTCCGCCGACCGCCGATGTGGACGAATATCTGCCGCCGATATAATCATCCATGAAGAACGCCGCGAGATACCCTTCGTTCTTGGCAAGCGGACTCGTCTCGCTCGTCACGGCGATCATGTGCTTTGCCGGATCAAGGCCTTCCTTCACAAGCGCATTCTTGACAAATGTCTCATTCGTCAGCGTCTCCAGCGTTGTGCCGGACTTGGACACCAGAATGAAAATCGCATGAGCCACATCGGTTGAATTCAGAACCTGAGCGGCGTCATCCGGATCTACATTGCTGATGAACCGGGCTGTCATTTTCAGCGTGCCGTTTGCTTTTGCCCAGTTCTCCAGCGCCAGATACATGGCTCTCGGTCCCAGGTCGCTGCCGCCGATACCGATCTGTACGACAGTGGTGAACTTTTCGCCTTTTTCATTCACAATTTCACCGGCATGCACCTTGTTCGCGAAATCTGCGATCCGCTCCTGCTGCTTCACATAGAAAGCTCTCTTGTCGACACCGTCAGCGACAACGGCATCTCCCAGCTGACCTCTCGTCAGATGATGCAGAACCAGTCTTTTCTCTCCGGTGTTGATGACAGCGCCGTTATAGAGTTCCTTGAATTTCTCCGCCAGCTGTGCCTCATCAGCAAGCTTCACGAGCTTCTCCAGGATCTCGTCGTCAACAGCCTTGGCTGCATAGTTGTAATCGAGTCCTTCCGCCATGGGGATGTGATACTTCTTTACGCGTTCCGCCCCGTTCTCACCGCTCATGGCTGCCTTCAGATCAACTCTTCCGGTATTCTCGAGTTCTCCTGCCGCAGCAAGCTGATCAAAGTTTTTCCATTCTGCCACTGTGAACTTCCTTTCTCATTCGATGAATGTTTGAATGCATTACTGTAAATATTATATCACACTGGACGATGCAATTCATTTTTCATAGGGTGCGGGGCAAAAAGTTTCACACACCGATTTTCCGGAATCAGTCATATCAAGATTTTCGCACAAGATGTGCTGTTGCGGACGACGGCACCTGGTGCTAGCATAGGAAGGTAATTGTCAATCTGGCGAAAATCCCATTGCAGATTCTGCTGCGCTCCGGAAGGTATTCCGGCGCACTCTTTTGCAGAAACGGATCTTCCGCCCGGCCTGTTGGGAGCACCACCTCAGGCCTGAATCAGCTCATGAAAGGAGCAGGTACTATGGAAAGAAACTATGCAACACAGATGGATGCCGCCAGAAAGGGCATCATCACCTCGGAGATGAAAGCGGTTGCCGAAAAAGAGCGCCGTACGCCGGAAGAAATCCGCGGATGGGTCGCCGAAGGCAAGGCCGTAATCCCGGCAAACCGCCTTCACACCTGCATCGACCCGAACGGTGTCGGATCGATGCTCAAGACTAAAATCAATGTAAATCTCGGCGTTTCGCGCGACTGCAAGGACTATGACGTCGAAATGAAGAAAGTCATGGACGCCGTGAACTGCGGAGCTGAAGCCATCATGGATCTCTCGAGCCACGGCAATACGCAGCCTTTCCGTCAGAAGCTCACACATGAATGCCCGGCCATGATCGGCACGGTTCCGGTATATGACGCCGTCATTCATTATCAGAGAGATCTGAACACACTCACCGCGAAGGATTTCATCGATGTTGTGCGGCTTCACGCGCAGGACGGCGTCGATTTCGTCACCCTTCACTGTGGAATCACAAAAAAGACCGTCGAACAGATCAAATCCGGCAGCCGGAAAATGAACATTGTGAGCCGCGGCGGCTCTCTCATTTTTGCCTGGATGAGCATGACCGGGGAAGAAAACCCGTTCTATGAATATTTTGATGAAATTCTGGACATCTGCCGCGAATACGATGTGACAATTTCGCTGGGCGATGCCTGCCGCCCGGGATGCCTCGCCGACGCTACAGACGGCGTACAGATCGGAGAACTGCTGCGGCTGGGCGAGCTCACCCGCCGCGCATGGGAAAAGGATGTCCAGGTCATGATCGAGGGGCCGGGCCATGTGCCGATGGACCAGATCGCTGCCAACATGAAGCTTGAGCAGTCCGTGTGCCACGGCGCTCCGTTCTACGTTCTCGGACCGCTCGTGACCGACATCGCACCGGGGTACGACCACATCACGGCTGCCATCGGAGGTGCCATCGCCGCGATGAACGGTGCCGCATTCCTCTGCTATGTGACGCCGGCTGAACATCTGGCACTTCCGAATGTCGACGATGTGCACGAAGGCATCATGGCAAGCAAAATTGCCGCTCACGCAGCCGACATCGCCAAAGGCATACCAGGTGCGCGCGAGCAGGATGACCGCATGGCTGACGCCCGCCGGAAACTCGACTGGGAAGCACAGTACAAGGAAGCTCTCGACCCCGCGCACGCGAAAGCCATCCGCGACAGCCGTCTGCCCGAAGACGATCACTCCGACACCTGCAGCATGTGCGGCAAGTTCTGCGCCGTGCGCAGCATGAACAAAGCGCTCGCCGGAGAGACGATCGATATACTCTGATACGGGTCTTTTATAACGATGAAACAGCTGGCAGGATCAACGGAAATGAGGAACAAACCTGTTTCCGGTGCTCCGGCGGGGTAATTCTGAAGCGGGGTGTCAACGGGATTCGGAAATCTGACATTTCCGCTGACATAAATCCCATCTCGAAAGGCATGCCGTCAGCAAAATTGCAGAAAATTTCCGTATCGATGACAGAAAAGCATGTTTCTTGCGAAAATTTTCATCGGAAACAAGCAAAAAGAAATTTCCGGTGACCCGGCGGCTCTAAGTGAGATCAAAAAGTCACCGGAAATCAAGAAAAAGAAATTTCCGGTGACAGCAGGCCGCTTAATCAGGATAAAAAGTCATCGGGAATCACCAGCATTTATTATTCCGATGATGAGAAGGCCAGGCGAGGGCTGAAATCATCACCGGATATTTCATGAACTTGAATCCTTCTCACTTCTTCGCCATTGCGATGGTTCCGGTCCTCTGTGTCTCGAGGATGCCGAACGGTTTGCACAGCATGATGAAGTCTTCTATGGATTCGGGGTCTGTCGCCATCTCGACGATCATGTATTTGGGCGATACGTGCATGATCTTGGCGCCCATGACAGAGCAGAGCTCGATCAGCGCCGCGCGGTTTGTCGCCGAGTATGCGACTTTGATCAGAAGCATCTCCAGCTCGACCGTTCTCGTCTCATCGAGCCGGCGAACCTTGATGACATCGACTTTCTTGTTCAGCTGTTTTTCGATCTGCGAAATGGTCCGCTCATCTCCGGTAGATACGATCGTCATGCTGGAGACGTCCTTCTGGTCCGTCGTTCCCACGGCAAGCGAGTCGATGTTGAAGCCGCGGCGCGCAAACAGTCCGGAAATCGCGGAAAGAACGCCGTCTTTATTCTCAACTAGAACCGAAAATATTCCTCTCATACAGCGCCTCCTCTCACTTTGTCTTGTCCGAGCTGTCTACGTCGCAGACCATCAGCGCTGCGCGGCCGCAGGCAAGAAAACGGTCCAGTGCATCCGGAAGCGCCTCATTGGAGTCGACGTGAAAATATTCCATGTCATAGCTCTCTGCGAGCTTGTCGTATTTCGGATAATCGTAGAGCGCTACGCCCGAATAATGGCCGTGATAGACCTTTTCCTGATGCTCTCTCACCAGACCGAGATACCGGTTCTTGACGACGATGAGCTTCATCGGAAGCTTGTTGACCGCGATGGTGGCGAGCTCATACATAGACATCTGGAACGCGCCGTCGCCTGCCACTGTAACAACCTGCTTGTCCGGCGCGGCACACTTTGCGCCGATGGAAGCCGGAATGGAATACCCCATCGTTCCCATGCCGCCGGTTGTGAGAAAGCGGCCATTTTTCATGATGTAGTTGTCCGCGGACCAGAGCTGATTCTGCCCCACATCTGCCACGTAGATGCCGTCGTCGTCCATCTTCTCGGAAAGCGTCGTGACAAGTGTCATCGGATTCACCAGCTTGTCGCTGAAAACGCGGGTGTCGACGGTGCTTTTCTTGATTTCCTCAAGCGTCTGGATCCAGCTTTCTGTTTCGACGTGAATGTCCGCGTCCAGAAGTTCCTGGAAGATCAGCTTTGCATCACCAACCAGCGGGATTGTCGGTCCGAGATTCTTGCCGATCTCAGCGGAGTCGACATCGATGTGAATGACTTTCAGGCGCTGCTCAAGGGCATCGGGTTTTGGAACAGCGCGGTCTGCCACCCGGGCGCCGACGATGATCAGAAGGTCCGCGTTTGAAACCGCCTTGTTGGCGTATGGCTTGCCGTTATTGCCGAGCATGCCGAAATACAGCGGATGTTTCTTCGGCATGACGCCTATCCCCATCATGGTGCTGACAAGCGGAATGCTGAACTTCTCGCAGAACGTGCGGATTTCCTGTTCCGCATTGCCCAGAATGACGCCGCCACCGGCGCAGATCAGAGGCTTCTTCGACTTGTTGATGGTCTCGATCACCTTGTCCATCTGCGATTTGTTGCCCTTGGCCGTCGGCTTGTAGCCGCGGATATCGACAGTCTGCGGGTAGCGGAATGCCTTTTCAAGCTTCTGCGCCTGCACGTCGCAGGGAATATCGATCAGAACCGGCCCCTTGCGCCCCGTGTTCGCAATGAAAAATGCTTCCCGGAATACTTTCGGAATGTCATCCGCGTTTTTGACCAGGTAGCTGTATTTGACAAAACTGGAGGTGGCGCCGCGCATATCGGCTTCCTGAAATACGTCGCGTCCCAGGAGCGCGCTGTTCACCTGGCCGGTGATTGCGACAAGCGGGATGCTGTCCGCGTAAGCCGTCGCCAGAGCCGTGATCAGGTTCGTGGCTCCGGGGCCCGACGACGTGACGCAAACGCCGGGTCTGCGCGAAATGCGCGCATAGCCGCTCGCGGCATGGCCTGCCGCCTGCTCCTGTCTTACCAGAATATGCCGGATACTATCCTGATTATATATAGCCTCATAAAAAGGAGCGATGGCAACGCCCGGGATTCCGAAGATCGTTGTCACCCCCTCCTCCTGAAGGCATCTCACCATGGCTTCCGCACCGTTCATGATCTGTCCTCCCTGATTATTTCGTTGTGGGTATTATGATACCCAAGCATTCGCGAAAAAACAAGCTTACAGGCGCAAAAAGCCCCGGAGTCTGAATTACTCCGGGACTTTTGCCGCTGCTTGTTTAAATGTCTCAGCCGTTCTTGTGGCAGGCCTGAATGGCGTCAACGAGAGCCTCTCTCAGCTTGCTGCCTTCCGGAGCAGATGCCATGTACTGCTGCAGGAAAGTAACTGCATGCTCTGATCCAACCTTCTGCAGTGTGTTGCAGCATTCGATCTTTACATCGTCATCTCCCGCGTCCATCAGACGGAAGATCAGATCGATGCAGCTGTTGTCAGAAGATCCGGCGCAGGCCTTTGCAAGCTTGAGCTGTGTGTCCTTGTCCTCATGAACATACTTGTCCAGGTCCGCGAACTTGTGCTTTGCGACCAGCTTCGCCATCTTCTCGGACGGATCCTTACTGCCGAATAATCCCATAACCATTCCTTCTTTCTGTAAAAATGTACTGGCTATATACTAGCACAAATAAAAAGCGTTTTCATCCGATTACAGTCCGCTGTTGACGGAATTGACAAATTTTATAAAACTTTCACGTCCCGCGTCTGTATCCTTGAACACACCGGCATCCTGAAGCACCCGGGAGAAGACGACGCCGATCTCATGCTGCAGTATCTGGCGCAGTTTTTCTCTGTCCGCATCCGCAAACGGAGCCTTTTCTGGTGCAAACTCCGGATGTCTGGCGATGATATCTTTTACCCAGTCCGCGTGTGAAGCAATCTTCGGATTATCAGCCACACAGCCTCCGGCAAGAATGGTATCCATCACCAGCGCCATCTCCGATTTCAGACGCGCCGGCAGCACCGCAAGCCCCATGACCTCGATCAGGCCGATGTTTTCCTTCTTGATGTGATGCAGCTCCTGGTGCGGATGAAAGATCCCGAGCGGATACTCATTGGTCGTCCGGTTGTTCCGCAGAACCAGGTCAAGCTCATACTTCTGCCCCTTGCGGCGGGCAATCGGTGTAATCGTATTGTGCGGTGTCTGCACGCCGTTTTCATCCGTGAAAGCAAGAATCTGTGCCGACTCGTCAGAATATCCCCGCCACGCGGCAAGAATCCTGTCCGCAAGCTGTGTGATGCTCTCCGGGTTACTTCCGTCAAGCCGGATCACCGACATCGGCCAGTTGACAATCCCGGCCTCTACATCATCAAAGCCCTTGAACGCGATCTTCTCCCGCACTGGGGCCTTTTCCATGGCAAATGTATACCGTCCGCCCTGAAAGTGCTCATGCGTCAGGATCGAGCCTCCGACGATCGGCAGATCCGCGTTGGAACCGATTGTGTAGTGCGGGAACATCTCCACAAACTGAAGCAGCCGCACGAAAGTCATACGGTCGATCTTCATCGGAACATGCTCACCGGAGAGCACGATGCAGTGCTCATTGTAATACACATACGGGCTGTACTGCATGTACCAGGTCTGCCCCCCGAGTGTGAGCGGAATCAGGCGGATTGTCTGCCGGGCCGGGTGATCCAGCCGCCCGGCATATCCTTCATTTTCCGGGCAGAGCAGGCACTTCGGATACACTGCACTCTTGCGCTTTAACGCTGCAGCGATAGCCTTCGGGTCCTTCTCCGGCTTGGAGAGATTGATCGTGATATCAAGATCGCCGTACTTTGTCTTCGTAACCCACTTCAGATCCTTCTTCACACGATACGTCCGGATGTAGTCACTGTCGCGGGAAAGCTTGTAAAAATACGTTGTAGCCGCCTCTGGGCTTTCGCGGTACAGCTTGCGAAAATGGGAAATCACCTGCGAGGGCCGCGGCGTCAGGCAGTTCATGAGACGGGTGTCAAAAAGATCCCGCCCGGCCGTGCCGTCCTCACACACGCCCCGCGACACCGCATCATCAATCAGTTCTTTTAAAATTGCCTCCAGATCAGAAGTCTCCGCAGCCGGCCCGATGTCAAATGCCGTAAAATCCGGCGAAGGTTCATACCGGCACACGTCCAGCAGCTGATTGGCTGCATACATTGCGTCATCTTTTTCAATCAGTCCTGTGGCAAGACCATATGCCACCAGCCTTCTGATCCCCTCTTCTGTTCTGTTCATGCCCCTCTTCCTTTCAGAACGCCTTTTCTGACCGTTTCATCACTCAATCCTGTGAGCGCCGTCTCCGACGGATGCCACGTAAATGTCCGCTTTCTTTCCGGTCTTCTTTTCATATTCCGCATCCACCTTTGCCTTATACGCATCGATGGCGTCATTGTCGATGATGCTGACCGTGCAGCCTCCGAATCCGCCGCCTGTGATGCGGGATCCGTATACGCCCGGAACTGACCACGCGATCTCGGCCAGAAGATCCGTCTCCGGGCAGGACGTCTCATAGTCATCCCGCAGGGAAATGTGCGACTCGTTCATGAGCTGTCCGAATGCCCTGATGTCATTTTTCTTCAGACATTCCACCGCTCTCACGGTTCTATCATCCTCATAGACAGCGTGCTTTGCGCGCCGCGTAATAACCGGATCGCCGATCACACCTTTGATCTGTTCAAACTGCTCCGGCTTCAGGTCGCACAGTGCCTTGATATCCGCTTTCGTCTGCAGAAGAGAAAGTGCCTTTGCGCACTGCTGCCGCCGCTCATTATACGCAGATGAAACAAGGCTGTGTTTTACGTTGCTGTTGGTAATCACAATCTGCGAATGCTTCAGCGCCAGCGGCACATATGCATATTCCAGCTTCTGTGTGTCCAGAAAAATTGCGCTGTCTTTCTTTCCCATCGCGCTCGCAAACTGGTCCATGATCCCGCTGGAAAGCCCGCAGAAATCATTTTCCGTCTTCTGTCCGAGAAGCGCCAGATCCGTCATGTCAAGTGCAAGACCGAACGTATCCCGCACGGCCAGACCGGTCAGCACTTCCAGAGCCGCCGAAGATGACAGTCCGGCCCCAGACGGAATATCACCGTTGATCAGGAAGTCAAAGCCGGACGGAATCTGCACGCCCCGCTGCCCCATCGCCCAGAGCACGCCCTTCGGGTAATTGGTCCAGGATGCTTTTTTGTCGTAAATCAGGCTGTCCAGCGAACTCTCAATCAGACCGGCTTCCGGAAAGTTCATCGAGAAAAAGCGCAGCGTCCGGTCTGCTCTCCGGCGGATCAGCCCGTAGATGCCGAACGTCAGTGCACACGGGAACACGTGTCCGCCGTTGTAATCCGTATGCTCGCCGATCAGGTTCACACGGCCCGGAGCGAAATAGAGCCCGTCCGCCTTCTCCCCGAACACATCGGTGAACTTTTTGCTCATTGCTTGAAGATCCATTATTTTCACCCTCCAAAGTATGAATTTACAAAAGAATTCCCAGCGCGATCAGAAGCTGTGCCGCTGTGTACGTCGCCATGACGGCCACACCGTCGCTTTTCTTCCTGATAACGCCCATGTACAGTGTCAGATCCGAGATGACAAATGCCACTGATCCCGCAAAAGACAGAACGCCGTATGCCGGATGAAAAACTGCATAGGGCTGCGACGTATAACTCATGAACAGAATCGCGCCCATGTAGCAGACAACCGGCACCTTCAAGGCTTTCGGCGACACCGGTAACAGACGCACTGCCGTTATAATAAAAATAACTGCATAAATCACAGCCGCCGGTATATACCTCGCGGCTGGCACTTTTCCTCCCGCTTTCGACAGGAACATAGCTGCATAGAAGATATGCCCGGTCAGAAAGGCCAGCAGTCCGGCCGCAAAGAACGCATCTCCTTTTTTCAGCAGAAGTACGTCTCCCAGCCAGCCGCAGAAAATTCCCGCCAGCAGTAAAAAATTGAACTCTTTATTGGCATCCTGCCAGTACACACAGCACAGCAGAAACAGGACCGGCATCAGAAGCGGCTTCACCACGCGCTTTCTGCCCGTTCCGGCCGCGATCGTATCGTATAAGGATGCTGCCGCGTATGCAGTCAGAATGCAGAGAACCGGAATGTTCATGTGCCGTCCCCTCTCTGCACAAAAGCCTGCCGGCTTTCTGCCTCCTCCGGGGTCGAATCGTTCTGAAAACGGGACAGATGCTCAAACGGCGTAATCAGCCGCCCGCGGTACAGACCGCAGCCATCGTTCATCAGATGATTGTCAACCGCCTTGAACATGCACACATCCACACCAGACAGGTCCAAATTCTGAAGAGCTGCGATCCGATCATAAGCCTCGTCAAAGTACACCGATTCTCCGCCCGGAACCGCTTCCCTTCTGCCCCTCTCATATTCCTGATTCAGTTCGTAAAGCTTGTGATTGGCCAGTCCGATTTCAGCCGCGTCATCCATATCCTTGGTGCGCAGCTGCATCTCGATATAGCTTCGTGCACTGTTGTCATAAAAGGTGATGTGAAGAGACCGGTACCCGTAGTCTTTGACATTGGTCACGTAGTCGCGGAAGTACGGCTTTACGAAATCGTCGAGCATCGGAGACTTGCTGTCCTGCTCGATGCCGGTGAGCTGCGGCGTAAATCCACGCTCTTCCAGAAATTCCGGCAGTGCATTGGCAATTTCATAGAGAATCCGCAGTTCCTCTTCTTTCCGCTTTTCCTCAGACGGGATGTGGCACTTCGGAATGGCCAGAATGATCCGGTATGCAATGATGTCGTGAAACCGCTGAACCTGCGCGATCAGATCGCTGAGCTTAGGATACCCGCCGGTGCGGCGGTGATAATCACTTATATATTCCACCACATAGCCGTTAAACTTCTCTTCGATCCGGATCAGCGATTTTATGCGTCCTTTGAAAGTAAAGGCAAGATATGGATACCGGCCGGCCATATAATAATAAAATTCACGGATCCTCTGGGACTGCGCCGTCAGGAATTCGTTGTGTTCCAGAAGTTCCAGAACCTCCAGGAGAAAGTTGCTGTGCACCATGTCCAGGTGATTGTGCGTCTGTCTGGCGCTGCT
This sequence comes from uncultured Lachnospiraceae bacterium, assembly GCA_900314255.1. Lineage (GTDB taxonomy): Bacteria > Bacillota > Clostridia > Lachnospirales > Lachnospiraceae > UBA4285. The sequence goes on from OMUP01000202.1 coordinate 18,129, forward strand.
TTTCAGATCCCGCGAATAATTCCGCAGGATCTTGAGCACTGTGTCTCCGTTGTATAAATAATCATTGAGTTTAACCATACCACTGTACTCCTGAACCGGAGGCTGGCCACGGACGTGCCCGCTTTCCCGGCCCGTTAACAGTAATGGTACCGTAGGAAAAGGCGTAAATCAATGATGATTTATGCGGATTCTGGAAGAAGCCTGATATCCGGAACATTCCGGTATTTGTCCGACTTTACAAGCATTTTTCAGAATGGTAGTATGTTCATAACATGATTAGTTATACTGTACTGTTATTATATATGTATAACAATATGAAGCTGTAGCAAACATTAATCATGTATTTATAACCAAATATTTATAAGGAGGCTTATTATGACAAGTTGGGGTAAACTCGGACTTTTTGCAGGCGGTGTGCTTTTCGGCACAGCAGGAATCGGAATTCTGAAGAGCAGTGACATGAAGAAGGCGTACACGCAGTGCACCACCGCCGTACTGCGCGGAAGAGACAGCATCATGCAGGTCGGAAGCACGCTGAAGGAAAACTGCGGCGACATCAAGGCAGACGCCGATGCGATCAATGAGATGCCAGATCCTGCATGAATCCGAAGGCCGGATTCGTGTTCACATGGCCATGGTGCTCATGGAGCCGGACCAGGCGAACGTGCTGGAATACTACCTGCGCGCCTGCCCTGCCGTGACGCGGGTCACAGTTTACGAGCGGACCGCCGATGCTGTTGTCTTCTATACTCCCGGAGAACGGGAAACCATTCTGAAGAGACTGAAGAGCGCAGATATCCGCGATGAAGAGCAGTAGGCGCTGGTTCCGGCTGACACCGGACGGATGCTGCAGCGGCAGTATGAAGAAAAAATCACCTTTACCGTTCTGGGACATTTCTTCCGGAAGCTGTTTTTCCCGGCTCCGCTTCAGATCCTGTGGACAGCCGTACAGTCCGTCCGCTTTATCTGGGACGGGATCAAGTGCCTTGCCCGCGGAAAACTTGAGGTGCCGGTGCTTGATGCCAGCGCCATCACAGCGTCCATGCTTCGCGGCGATTTCGGCACGGCAAGTTCGGTGATGTTTTTACTTCGGATCGGTGAGATTCTGGAGGAATGGACACACAAGAAATCAGTTGGTGATCTGGCGCGGACCATGTCTCTTAAAGCAGACAAGGTCTGGCTTCGGACCAGCGACGGTGCGTCAGACGATGTGCTGGTGCCGATCCAGGAAGTCGGCGTCGGGGACCGCATCGTCGTGCGCACGTCCAATGTCATTCCGCTCGACGGCGTCGTGGATTCCGGAGAGATGACTGTTAACCAGTCTTCCATGACCGGCGAATCGGTTCCGGTTCCGAAGGCCGCCGGTTCGCCCGTCTTTACCGGCACCGTTGGAGAGGAAGGCCTTTCATCTGGCCGACAAGCTGGTTCCCTGGAGTCTGGCCGGGACGCTTATTACGTAGCTGCTGACCCGCAATATTTCCCGGGCGCTGTCATTTCTCATGGTCGATTTCTCGTGTGCTCTGAAGCTTTCCATGCCGCTCACGGTGCTTTCCGCCATCCGCGAAGCCGGTGAAAACAACATCACGGTCAAAGGCGGCAAGTTCCTTGAGGCTGTCGCGCAGGCGGATACGATTGTATTTGACAAGACCGGCACGCTCACACATGCAGCGCCGAAGGTAGTCGCTGTGAAGACGTTCGGCGGCTGGACACAGAGAGAGATCCTGAAAATCGGTGCATGTCTCGAGGAGCACTATCCGCACTCGATGGCAAATTCAGTCGTGAAGAAAGCAAAGGAAGAAGGCATCCGGCACGACGAAATGCACACCAAGGTGCAGTACATTGTGGCGCACGGCATCGCCAGCACCATCGCCGATACCGGACAGAAGGCGATCATCGGATTCATTATGATTTTCAACGGTTCGCTCATCGCAGCGGGCGCGGCAGGGCTGATGGCCCCGGCAACATCGTCGCTTCTTCACAACACGTCGACGATCGTCATCGGTCTGCATTCGATGACCGACCTGAACGTAACGGAAACTGAAAAAAGCAGCACGGGAAAACCACTGTAACGGACATTTGTCATATGGAGAGCCCGGGCCTCTGCCGATACTGCGGCAGGGGCCTTTTTCATGGATTTTCAAATGAAATCTTCATTAGCACAGTCTTTCCGTCGTATAATCAGTGAAAGCACACATGGTACAAAACAGGAGGTTCGCTGTGAAGTACGATTTTGAGACGGTCATCGACCGGCGCGGCCATGACGCCATCGCTGTGGACGCGGTAGGCGGCAGTCAGTTCCGGGGCGTTGCTCCTTCAAAGCCAAAGGAAGGATTTGATGAGATTCCGATGTGGGTGGCCGATATGAATTTCCCGACGGCCCGCTCCATTCAGGACGCGATCATACGCCGGGCAGAACATCCGGCATTCGGGTATTTTGTCCCGTCCGATGAATATTACGACGCGATTCTCTACTGGCACAAACTGCGCAAAGGGGTCACGGATCTGTCGCGCGAGGACATCGGCTATGAAAACGGCGTGCTGGGCGGCGTTGTATCCGCACTCAAGATTTTCGCCTCGCCCGGCGACAATGTTCTGCTGCACAGTCCGACCTACATGGGTTTCACCAGCAGTGTGACCAATAACGGATTTCACATCGTACACAGCCCGCTGAAGATCGACAGCAACGGCGTCTGGCGGATGGATTACGAGGATATGGACCGCAAAATCCGTGAGAATCACATCCATGTGGCCATCTTCTGCAATCCGCACAACCCGTGCGGCAGAACCTGGAGCCGCCAGGAAATTCTGGATGCCATGGACGTGTATGAAAAAAATAATGTCTGGGTGATCGTCGACGAAATCTGGTCCGACCTTCTCATGAACGGTCACGTCTATACACCGGTCTCATCGGTCAGCGAGTGGGCAAAGTATCATACCGTCAATTTCTATGCGCCGTCCAAGACGTTCAATCTTGCCGGCCTGATCGGAAGCTACAGCGTCATCTATAACAAGCCTGTCAGGGAAAGGGTTCAGGGCATCAGCGCGAAACTGGTCTATAACAACATGAACGTTTTCTCCGAGCACGCTCTCATCGGCGCTTACAGTGAAGAAGGAAATGACTGGCTGAACCAGCTTCTCCCGGTTCTCTCGGAGAATGTCAACCTGGCCTATGATACCATAACAACAAAATTCAAAGGTGTATTCACGTTCCGCACCGAAGGCACATACATGATGTTTCTTGACTGCGCCGGATGGCTGAAGGAACATCATATGACGCAGAAAGACCTCCTGCAGAAAGGCTGGGACTACGGAATCGGCTGGCAGGACGGGCATCTGTTTGAAGGGCCGGACTGCATCCGCCTGAATCTTGCATCGCCGACTCACCGCATCATGGAAGCACTCAGCCGCATGGACAAGTACGTCTTCAATGCCTGAAGCGCCGCAGATTTCAATTTCAAAAAAAGAAGACCCGCTGGATGGAAATTTTCCTTTCAGCGGATCTTCTTATATTACATTTCAAGTTCCTTATAAAACGATTTCAGCACGGCAGCCGATTTCTGCAGGGCCTCTTCCTCATCCGGCTGAAGCTTGATCTCGACGATTTCCTTGGCGCCCGTCTTGTCGATGATGGTCGGCACGGACAGGAACACGCCTTGCAGTCCGTATACACCGTCTACATTCACGCTGACCGGATAAATCTGATTTTCATTGAACAGAATTGATTTCACGATGGATGTCGCCGATGCGGCGATGCCGTAGCATGTATTTCCCTTGCGGCTGAAAATCTCCCACCCGGACTGTGCCGTCATCTTGAGCAGGCTCTGTTTTGTCGCTGACCCCGTGCGCGGTGCATTGTCCTGCATCACATCATCGATCTTCTTTCCGCCGATTGTGGCTGAATTCCACACGACAAATTCGCTGTCGCCATGCTCACCGCACACAAAAGCCGAGACGCTCTTCGCGTCCAGATCGTAAAGCTTCGCGAGCTCGCAGCACAGTCTTGCGCTGTCAAGATTCGTGCCGCTGCCGATGACCTGTCTGGCAGGCAGACCGGAAATCTTCCAGGCGTAATACGTCATAATGTCGACCGGATTTGAAATCACAAGAAGGATGCCGTTAAATCCGCTGTCCATAATGCTGTTCACGATGCTCTTCATAATCTTCATGCTGGGCGCGAGCATTTCCAAACGGCTGGTGGAATTTTTAGGCATCGGTGCGGAAGCTGTGATAATCACGATATCGGCGTCCGTACAGTCCCTGTAATCCCCTGCGTGAACCTTGATATTGCGGTTCATGAAATACACTGAATGCGCCATGTCAAGCGCTTCTGCAAAAGCCTTGTCCTTGTTGACATCAATCAGGACCACCTCTTCGCACAGTCCCTGATTAATTATGCTGTACGCTGTCGTCGACCCGACATTTCCGGCGCCGATAATTGCAACCTTTGAGTCTTTGAAACTCATATGCTTTCCTCTCTTTCCGTTCCGTCCCTCGTTTCCGGCGAGTCGCAGGACGTTTGTCAGCCTTATTATAGCATTGATCTTTATGGCAGCAGCAGGCAGATCACAACGGCGGCAGAAATGGCCGGTCCGAAAGGCAGTTGTTTCCGTTGCCGAAATAGCGCCGTACAAAGTCCGATGGCGCAGGCATCCAGAATGCACAGCAGCGACCGCTCGAATCCCAGATACAGAGCGGCAAGCGCAAACAGCTTGATGTCGCCGCCGCCAAAACCTTTGCCGCCGCAGATCCGCCTGCCTGCCATGGAAATAAAAATCATTAAAGTCACGACTGCCGCAGCGCTGGATATGCTTTTAAAAAGTGCCCCTGTGTCTGCACAAAGGCACAGAACAAGTATCCGGCAGAAGGCTGGAAACAGGACAAGAAAATTCGGAATAACATATGTTTCAAGATCCGAAACGGACAGAAACAACAGACAGAGCTCCAGGACACCGGCGCTGAGAATATCCGGCAGAGAATTCATCCGCAGCGCCGTAATTGCCGCGGTCAATTCAAACAGAAATACCTGCGGCAGAGTCAGAAAGCAGGCGCGCCTTTGAAACTGAGAAAAAATCAAATGATGACTCCATTTTCCATGTCTGCAGTATTGCGGACATACCGTGAATCTGTTAAATTAATAATTCAGATTTATTCTCGGGGGAACAAAGTATGAACAGCCTTGCAGGCAGAATCAGGAACAAGACTTCTCTTCGCAGTCTGATCACAATGGTTTCGGCCATTGCGTTTCCGGTTGCGCTTCAGAATCTGCTCACGACAACGGGCAGTATGATTGATACCATCATGATCGCGTCACTCGGCGAACAGAGCGTCGGCGCCGTCGGGCTTTGCGCGCAGTATTCGAGCCTCATGTTCTCGGGCTACTGGGGATTTGTGGGCGGCGGGATGCTGTTTTTCTCCCAGTTCTACGGGGCGCAGGACCATGACAACATCCGGCGGTCTTTCGGCATGACGCTGGTTTTCATGATGATCTCAGCTCTTGTGTTCGGAAGCTTCGCGGTATTTGCACCGCTCTCTGTCATGCGTCTGTACACGGACAGTGAGGCCATTCAGCAGATCGGCGCCTCTTACATCCGGCTGGTCGGCTTTGCCTACCCGTTCCAGGTGATTGCCATGGCACAGAGCGCCCTTCTGCGCTCGACGGGCCATGTGCACATTCCGCTGATCGGCGGCATCTGTGCCATCCTCACCAACTTCACCGTCAATTTCATCCTGATTTTCGGCCATCTGGGGTTCCCTGCCATGGGTGTTGCCGGTGCGGCTGTCGGCACCATCGTCTCCTGCATCGTCAATGTCGCGGTGATCGTGATTCTCTCGGGTATCCGCCATGTGCCTTATGTGCTTGATTTTTCGATGCATTTCCGCTGGAACCGGGATCTGCTGAAACAGTATCTGATCAAATCCGCCCCCATCATTGCCAACGAAGTGCTGATCGGCATCGGGAACATGATGATCAACATCGTACTTGGCCACCAGATTGAATACGCCATCGCGGCGACAGCCGTTTTCCGCACGCTTGAGGGAATCATCATCGCCTTCTTCAGCGGTTTCTCAAACGCAGCCACAGTACTCATCGGAAAGGAAATCGGAGCCGGAAATCACGAGGAAAGCTGGTCAAGAGCCTACAGACTTGTCTACCTGTGTCAGGCGCTCACTCTTATAGCCTGCCTGGCGCTGATCGCACTTCACACACCGCTCCTCACTGTCATGGGGCTTTCCGGCAATTCCTTTGCCACGGCGTACGGGATGCTTCTCATCTACGCCGCTGCCTCCTGCATCCGCATGGGCAACTGGTGCATGAATGACACCTACCGCGCGGGCGGCGATCCGGCTTTTGGTTCCACACTGGAAATCGTATTCATGTTCTGCATGGTACAGCCTGCCATCCACCTGGCCAATGATTTCCTGCACTGGCCGTTCCTGGTTGTCTTCGCCCTCTGCTACTGCGACGAGCCCGTCCGCTACGTCATAATGCAGATTCATATGTACTCCGGCAAATGGATCCGGCCGGTGTCCGGTCCCGGAAAAGCGGCTATTGACGCTTTCCGCGAAAAATACGGGATTGTGATGAATAAAAGATAAGAAAATAATTTTAACACAAAAAGAAGAACCTCGGGCTCTTGCAAGCCCTTGGTTCTTCTTTTTTATTGGCTGTGCTTTTTCACAGCCCCACGATTTTACGTCTTGTCAGCTTGCCTTGGCTGCCAGCGCCTGGCTTCCTTCCTCAATAAACTGTTCCGCGCCTGCCTCCGGTGTGATCTGCCCGTAAGCAACCATCTCGAACACCTTGTTGAAGACGCTCTTCGCCTCGGAAGCCCCTGCCGGATCCGGCGGATTGATGTTGGAGCTGTTCGGGGCTGCAACATCTTCAACATAGGAATAGATAAGCTGATCCTTGTCCGTCAGCTGCTTGACAACATATTCTGCGATATCCGAATTCATCGGAATTCCGCGTTCGCCCTTCAGGCAGTCATTGGCGCCCTCGTCGTTGATCAGCCAGTTGATGAACTTCGCGGCTTCTCTCGGATTCTTGGCATCTCTTGAGATCGAGAAGAACTGTCCGGCCTTCAGGAAATTGGACTTCTTCGGGTCCTTGCTCGGCCAGGTCGTCATCTGAATGTTCTGGCCTTCCTGTGCGGTATTGCATACAGCAATGTACATATTCGACCACTGGAATGCGCACCATGAACGGGTGTCCGGGCTGTCGCCGTATGTAAGAGCATCCTGCTCAACGGTGCCGATCGAGCGGTCCGCAAAGACTGCCGGATCGATCATCCAGCCTTCCTTGAAGCCGTCCACATACATCTGGAAATACGGGGCGAGCTGCTCCTTCGTGCACTGAACCTTGTCCTTGCCGAACATAACCACGCCTTCGGCTCTCATCCAGTAGCTGAAGAGACCGTCCGCGATGCCGTACGAAAGGTTCGTCTTGTACCCGGTCTTCTCATAAATCGTCTTGCTGATCTCAATGAACTCATCAAGTGTCATGTTGTCCTTGATGGTCACACCGGCCGCATCGGTGATCGTCTTGTCATACATCATCGCCGGAGCATTGATTCCGTTGCAGACCGCCACGAATTTTCCGTCAACGGTTCCCGCGTCGATCATCGCCTGATTCCACTTGGACGTGTCAATTGTGCCGTCCGCGACGAACTCATCCAGCGGATAGAGCTGATCGCTGTTCGTGTACTGCTCCACATACGCGTAGTCCTGCTGGATCACATCCGGAAGGTTGTTGCCGGCTGAAAGCGTCGCGAGCTTCTGCCAGTAGTCGCCCCATTGCGAGAACTGTCCTTCGATCGTGACATTCGGATTTTCCTTCATGTACAGATTGATCGCGTTCTGTGTGTTCTCGTTGCGCACCTGGTTCCCCCACCAGGCAAACACCATGCTCACCGTGTCTCCCGTCCCGCCGGAAGCCTTCGTTGTGGCAGCTGCCGATGCGGATGATGATGCCGCAGCACTTGATGCGCCTGCAGTCGTCGTCGTGGAACTTCCGCTCCCACAGCCTGCCAGAATTCCCGCGCCCATGCACGCACTCAGAATTCCGGCAAAAAGTCTCTTCTTCGTCATATAATACCCTCCTGTAGTCCGGGCCAAATCCCCGCTCCGGTCCGGAATATTATGCTGAAATCATATCATACAGGAGCATATATTACAATACAACGCCGCATCAAATCGCCGTTTTCATGCATTTTGAACAATCTTCCATTTATTCCTGCTTCACTGCTTTCCGGTATTCATGAGCATCCGCATCGCCAGGGCAAATGCATCCCCGGTCCGCTTCCCGCTGTTCTGGAAATGATTTCCCGGGTTCATCTGAAAATTCATGTTCAGGATGCTGCCGCATTTCTCATCGATATCTTTCCTGAAGATATCAATCTGCTGATTCATGCATGTGCCTACCGAGCGCAGCAGAGGATTTTTCGCCCGCGCCTCCTTGTCGCCCAGACTCAGACTGTACACAGCGGCCAGCGGGGCGTGTGTCTGCGCATACGGTATCCACCCGTCGACCCACACGGACGGCGAAGCTGCTGCGCACCCGGCAAATGTATCCGTCTGAAAGGTGCTCCAAAGCGCAAAGAATCCGGCCAGAGAATAGCCTCCGATGAGAAGCTTCGCGTCCGGCGCCAGAATGCGCGTCTGCGGGATGACGCGGCCGGTGATCAGTTTCAGAAATCCGGCGGCGTCAGATCCAAAGTCCGTGTTACCGTATGGCGCTTTTGCCTTCCAGGGAACCAGTTCTCTTCCCCAGTCCAGGACCGGTACCATCACAAGAAGAAACGGGATTTTTTCCGCTCCAATTGCTTCAAGCTCTTCTTTCCCTGTCTCAAGGTCGTGATCATCACATGGCTGAATCAGTATAAACGAAGCATCCGAACTTCCGCAAATCCGGCATTCCCGGTCACCTGCTGAAAAGTGCTTTTCCATTTTCTTTTCGTCAGACATTTCATCATCCTCCCGTGAATTTTGGGCCTTCACTGCTCCCGTCGGAATAGTCTATGGCAACCCCCGGCTGCACGTTGTAGCAGAATACGCAGAAAGAAAGCCCTGTTCCGCCGTCCTCTACCGACTCGGCCTCCATCAGCACGCCCCGGGCGACAAGGTCATCTCCTTCAAAAACTGGCGTCACCCGGTACAGCACATGAAAGCCGGTGCTGCGGATAAATTCGGCCGTCTCGTTTTCATACGGCAGCATTCCTTCCACGTTCATGTACCGGGTGCCGGTGATCAGATTTTCCGGGTTCGCATTTTCTCCCGAAAGCTCATACGCGATCAGATGGCAGCGGTTGTAAAGGTAGTTTCCGTCGATTCCGTCATATTTCACCGTGTGCCAGCCGGTCGGCTTCACCATGCCGATCGAACCGCGCGGCTGACTCGGCATCAGATCTTCCCCGAGGCACGCCTCGGCCGGCCCGCAGCGCCCCAGCGAATCTGGCGTCGAAAAGTTTTCATATGAGTCCGTAACCAGCTCGTCAGCTGTGAAATACGGGACATTCCCGTGAATGATGACCGACGGGCTGTCTGAATACGGCGGCACAAGATCAGGCGAAAAAGTATCCGCTTCCTCACCTGCTGCATCTTCCAAAATATATGCCGTCTCTACGGCAGAAGAGGTGCCCGTGTCCGGATTTGACAATGCAAGGGGCCCTGCCTGAAACTGTGCCGCGATCGCCGCAGCCAGAAATGTCAGAACCGGGATACCGACAGCTGCTGCGCCTTTCCGTTTTCTTCTTCGTCTTCTTCTGCTCATGATTCCTTTACTGTCCCGTGTCACAAAATGCCGGCACCGCCAGCATCAGTATACCAAAAACCGGACCGAATCCTTGAATCAGGACCGGTCCGGCATTTGTCATTTTTGCGTTTTTTATTCTTCTTCCCAATTGTGCCATACGTTCTGAACGTCGTCGTCCTCGTCGAGTGTCTCGAGGATCTTGTTCATGTTGGCAATGTCCTCAGCGTTCGTCAGCTTGACGGTCGTGGACGGAATCATCGTGACTTCAGCAGAAGCCATCGGAATTCCGGCCTTTTCAAACGCTTCTTCCACATCGTTGAAGCTGTCCGGATCGGTGATGATTTCATAGGAATCTTCCTCTTCAGAGAGATCCTCGGCGCCTGCCTCAAGAGCGAACTCCATCATCTCGTCGGCGTCCTTGTCGCAGTCTTCCTTCGCGACGATAATCTGGCCCTTCTCGGTGAACATGAACGACACGCAGCCCGGTGTGCCGATGTTGCCGTTCCCGCGGGTGAAAGCGTGGCGGATATTGGAAGCCGCACGGTTGCGGTTGTCCGTCAGCGCCTCGACAATGATCGCGACACCTGCCGGACCGTATCCCTCGTAGCGGATCGTCTCGAGATCTGCCTCAGTCGAGTTGGCAGCCTTCTTGATGCTGCGGTCGATAGTATCGTTCGGCATGTTGTTGGCCTTCGCCTTTGCGACGACGGCCTTCAGCTTGCTGTTGTTATTGACGTCCGGGCCGCCTTCCTTTACAGCGACCATGATTTCCTTGCCGATGCGGGTGAAAATCTTGCCCTTCGCGGCATCATTCTTTTCCTTCTTTGCACGAATGTTGGCAAATTTTGAATGTCCTGACATACTAACCTCTTGCGTCTTCTGTTCTTACTTATTCTGCGTCCTTGATCGAGAAGCTGAATCTTCCCATTCTGTCCTTGCCCAGGCACTTGCAGCGCACGTGATCGCCGAGGGTGAGAACATCCTCCACGTGGTCGATGCGCTTCTTCGCGATCTTGGAGATATGAACCAGTCCTTCCTTGCCCGGAGCGAACTGGATGAATGCACCGAATTCCTTGATGGAAACCACGCGGCCTTCGTAGATCTTTCCTTCTTCAAAGTCAGAAACGATGGTCTCGATATAGCCCTTTGCCTTGTCCATGCCGGCCTGATCTGTGCCGCAGATGGATACAAAGCCGGAATCATCGATGTCGATCTTTACGCCGCACTCATCAATGATGGCATTGATGTTCTTGCCGCGCTGTCCGACAACTTCGCCGATCTTGTCCGGATCGATGGTCATCTGGATGATCTTCGGTGCGTATGCGTTGACGGTCGGCCGCGGCTTGGCGATGCAAGGCGTCATGACCTCATTCATGATATACTCTCTTGCCTGCTTTGTTCTGGCGATGGCCTCTTCAACGATCGGACGGGTCAGACCGTGAATCTTGATATCCATCTGAATGGCCGTGATGCCGTCATGTGTTCCGGCAACCTTGAAGTCCATGTCGCCGAAGAAGTCCTCAAGTCCCTGGATATCGGTAAGAACGACATAATCGTCATCTGTATCGCCTGTCACAAGGCCGCAGGAAATGCCTGCAACCTGTTTCTTGATCGGAACGCCGGCAGCCATGAGGGACATGGTAGAAGCGCAGATGGAAGCCTGAGAGGTCGAGCCGTTGGACTCAAATGTCTCAGAAACAGTGCGGATTGCGTACGGGAATTCCTCGGCACTCGGAAGGACCGGGATCAGAGCCTTTTCCGCCAGTGCGCCGTGGCCGATTTCACGCCGGCCCGGTCCTCTGTTCGGCTTCGTCTCGCCGACGGACCATGACGGGAAGTTGTACTGGTGAATATAGCGCTTGGAGGTGATGTTCGGATCAAGTCCCTCGATCTTCTGCGCCTCGGAAAGCGGTGCCAGTGTTGTGATGTTGCAGATCTGTGTCTGTCCACGGGTGAACATGGCAGAGCCGTGTACTCTCGGGATGATATCTACTTCCGCTGCCAGCGGGCGGATCTGATCGATCTTACGGCCGTCCGGTCTCTTGTGCTCCTTGAGAATCATACGGCGGACCGTCTTCTTCTCGTACTGATACATGGCATCCGGAATTCTCGCGAGCCAGTCCTCGTTGTCGGCGTACTTCTCCTTCAGCTTGTCGGTCAGTTCGTCGATGTTCCGGTCTCTCTGCTGCTTGTCATCGGTGAAGACAGCCGTCTCCATCACATCATCCGGGATATCCTCGTGAATTGCGTTCATCAGATCTTCCGGAACGGCAAAACTCTGGTATGTGAACTTTTCCTTGCCGCACTCAGCGACAATTTTATTGATGAAAGCGATGATAGTCTGATTTACATCGTGAGCCTTGTAAATCGCCTCGATCATCTTGTCCTCCGGCAGTTCCTTTGCGCCGGCTTCGATCATGATGACCTTCTCGGAAGTGGAAGCAACGGTCAGCTGCAGATCGCCCTCATCCCAGTCCTTCTGGCTCGGGTTGATGATGAACTCTCCGTTCTTCATGCCGACCTGCGTCATTGCGCACGGGCCGTCGAACGGAACATCCGAAATGCTCGTTGCAATCGAGGAGCCGAGCATCGCGAGCAGCTCCGGGCGGCACTCCGGGTCAACCGAAAGAACCGTGTTGTCAAGAGCTACGTCATTTCTCAGGTCCTTAGGGAACAGCGGGCGCATCGGACGGTCGATCACGCGGGACGTGAGAACCGCGTTGGTGCTTGCCTTGCCCTCGCGCTTGTTGAATCCGCCGGGAATCAGGCCGACGGCATACATCTTCTCTTCGAAGTCAACGGAGAGCGGGAAAAAATCCACGCCTTCCCTCGGCTCCTTGGAAGCTGCAACAGTCGAAAGAACGACTGTGTCACCATAGTGCATGAACGCCGCGCCGTTTGCCTGGGCCGCGACCCTGCCGATGTCCACGCGAAGCGTTCTGCCGGCCAGTTCCATGGAATACGTCTTGTACATCTGTGTTGGTTTCTCCTTTTGCTTCTTTTTCTTCTTCTTTCGATCACGCTATAAAAAACGCAGGGGAAGGCCTTTTTAAGCGGCTGACCCTGCGTTTACAGACGAAAGCCTTTGCTTTCGTTCTTTACTTTCTCAGACCGAGCTTTGCGATCAGATTACGGTAGCCCTCAAGATCCTTCTTCTTCAGGTACTCAAGAAGGTTTCTTCTGCTGCCGACCATCTTGAGAAGGCCTCTTCTGGAATGATGATCCAGCGGGTTCTTTGCGAGATGGGCATTGAGCTCATTGATGCGCTCTGTGAGGATGGCGATCTGAACTTCCGGTGAACCTGTATCGCCCGGCTTTCTGCCATACTCGTTGATGATCTGTGTCTTCAGTTCCTTGCTAATCATGGTAAATCCTCCTGATTCTGTTTCTTACGGCCTGTCATTAAGGAATGGCCGGAGCTGCCTCTTCCTGAACAACGGCTCAACGTGCTGATTGTATCACAGAGCCCTGTGCGCTTGCAAGTATTTTGCGGCCTCTTTCGCATCCGCGTGCATCTGATCCTGCAGCTCCCCGAGACTCTCAAATTTCTGCTCCGGACGCAGAAAAGAGTACAGCAGAACCTCGATCGGACTTCCGTAATCCTCTCCTTCGCGGTCATATCCGAAAAGATTCGTCTCAACCCGCACCTGGGATTCTTTCTGCCCCACCGTGGGCCGCACCCCGATGTCCGTCACGCCGTCATAGACCCGCCCGCCGAGCCTCGTGCGGCTCGCATAAACACCATTCGGCGGAAGAAGTTTCCGGGCCTGCGGATACAGGTTGAGCGTCGGCATATCCATCTTCCGCCCCAGCTGATTTCCCAGCGCCACGACGCCCATCACCGGATACGGATGTCCGAGAAGCTCACTCACTTCCTCCATCCGCGCATCCATGAGCATACTGCGCACCAGCGTGCTGGAGATTTCCTGCCCGTTCCACCTTTCCTTCTCGATGACAAATGCCTCAAACCCCGCATCTTTCCCGGCCTCAAGCAGCATCCTGGCGTCCCCGGCACGTCCTCTTCCGAAATGATAGTCGCTTCCGACAACGACCGCCTTCGCTTTCAGCCTTCGCACGAGAATCTCACTGATAAATTCTTCCGCACTCATGTTCATGAGCTCTTCCGTGAAGGGAAATTCCACCTCATACGCAAGTCCCAGCTGTTCAAAAGCGTACCGTCTCTCCTCATTGGTGCTGAGAAACCGCTGTCCGGAGGGCGGCAGAAGGCGAAGCGGAATATGATCAAACGTGAAGGCTGCCGATATCAGGCCTCTTTCGCGCGACAGTTCCTCAACCTTCCGGATCAGCTTCTGATGCCCTCTGTGCACTCCGTCGAATTTACCGAGTGTCACCGCGCTGTCGGACGGCAGATATAAATTTTCCGTTCCATGCAGATACTGCATCCGTCAACCCTCTTCCCTCAGACCAGGCCCACCAGAAACATCTTTTCCGGGACCAGCTCCTCATTTTCATTCCGGTAGACTCCGATAAAATGACCTTTGCTGTCCAGCACACGGACGCGCCTGAAAGACGCACCCGCGTCACCTTCTGCGCATTTCAAGCTCTGTGTGCCCTGCAGCAGTTTCTCCGGGATGCGTCCGCCATTTACCACGCGGAAATCGAATTCTTCCGGAACACTCACACATGGCAGATCCTGATAGATATCCTGCACCGGAAGCAGAAGGCTCTCCGCCGTTCCTGCATCGGCAGCTTCCTGGATCTGCGTGAGCGTCAGGGCATCTTCTGCGTCATAGTGCCCGACTCTGGTGCGCAGCAGACTTTCCATCGCGCCGCCGCAGCCGAGCACATTCCCCACATCCGCGCAGAATGTGCGCACATATGTGCCTTTGGAGCACTTGATGGTAAAACGCACCTGGTTTGAAGGATTTTCGCCTGTGATGTCCATGTCATTGACGTGGACGTTATAAATAATGATGTGACGGGGCTTTCTTTCGACTGTTTCGCCTTTGCGCGCATATTCGTAAAGGCGCTTCCCGTTTACGTGCAGAGCCGAGTACATAGGCGGAACCTGATCGTACCCGCCGTCAAAGGAATGCAGCGCAGCAAGCACTTCGTCTTTTGTCACCTGTACCGGACTTTTCGTGAGGACGTGGCCGGTCATGTCCTGCGTGTCGGTCGTTATGCCCAGCTGCAGGACAGCCTCATACGTTTTCACACCGTCTGTCAGGTCATCAATTGCTTTTGTCGCGCGGCCGACGGCCACCAGCAGCACGCCTTCCGCCTCCGGATCAAGCGTTCCTGCGTGGCCGATGTGCTTTTCGTGAAGCATGCCGCGAAGCTTCCGGCAGACATCAAAAGAGGTATATCCCTTTTCCTTGAAGATATTGAGAACTCCGTCCATCCGTCACTCCTGCCGCTTCTTTTCCTCCAGCTGCTGCTCAATCATCGCCGAAATCTCATTGATAATCGAGCGGGACCGGCCCGATGCCGTGAATCCGGCAGCTCTCGCGTGTCCGCCGCCGCCGCATGCGGCAGCAATTTTTGCGACATCGATGAAATTCTTGGACCGGAGACTTACCTTGTACACTCCCGGATCTGTTTCATACAGAAAGATCGCCACTTCGACGCCTTCCGTCAGGCGCAGCTGCTCGATGATGCCGCCCAGATCTGCCCCTGTGACACCGTAAAATTTCATGACTGACTGCGGGATGACGGAGAAAATGCACCGTCCGTCAAAGAACAGCACGCTCTCGAGAAGCGCCCGGCCGAGAATCTGGTTCTGGATGTACGTTTTCGAGTAAAAACTGCTGTCAATGATGAACGCCGTATCCAGTCCTCTTGACATCAGATCGCCGGCGATTTCCATCGTGTGGCGGCTGGTGCAGGAATACTTGAACACACCCGTGTCGTGGACAATGCCGGTGTAGAGGCACTCAGCCGTGTTTTTCCCGATCCGCTCCGACTCCATCAGATCATAAAGAATCTCGCAGGTTGAGCTGGCATCCGGTAAAATCACATTGGCATCTGCAAAGTCCCCTGCATTGCTCTTGTGATGATCAACGCAGAGTGTCCGGGGAGCCGCCTGGTAAGCCGCCAGGAACGGCTCGATTCTGTCCGGCGTCGAACAGTCGCAGATCAAAAAAAGGTCGTATGCGGCGTCCGGGAGAAGCTCCGTGTGAATCTCGCCGCACCCCGGCAGAAATGTCAGTTCCTTCGCCGGCTTCTGCAGATAAACATCCGTGTGAATCTCCGGATGATTTTCCTTCATATAGTTGAGAACCGAGAGGACAGCGCCCGTGGCATCTCCATCCGGGTTTACATGTGCCGTAACGGCCATCCGTCTCACTCCTGGCAGATACTCCTCAAGCTTCTTCATCTTCCGTTTCCTCTCCGGCTTCCCGGCGCTTTTCCTCGGCGGCCTTGTCCTTTGCGATGACATCATCGATCAGTTTGCTCATCCGCACGCCGTTTTCGATCGAGCGGTCAGCAACAAATGTGAGCTCCGGCGTATTGCGGAGGTTGACATCTGCCGCCAGCTCTCTGCGGATAAATCCGGCCGCGCTGCGAAGTCCCTCCATGGTTTTTTCACGTTCTTCATCACCGCCCAGGACACTGATCATGACCTTGCAGGTCTTGAGATCCGGGGCCACATATACATCCGTCACGGACGTGAGCGGTGCAATTCTCGGATCCTTCAGGTTCCGGATGATTCCGGAAAGAGATCTCTGAACCTCCGCATTGATCCGCACGTTTTTTCGGCTGTTTTTACGCATAAATACATCTCCTGTATGGCCTGTGTCTGTAAAAAGCGGGTCCTGCCGCTTAAAAAAGTTGTGACAAGACCCGCATATGTATTATACCGTTTTTTCTGTTTACTTTCTCGGAACTTCAACCATTTCGGACGCTTCTACCGTGTCGCCCTCGGCAAATCCGCCGAAGTTCTCGAACACAATGCCGCACTCCAAGCCGGCCTTGACTTCCTTTGCCTCATCCTTGAAACGCTTGAGAGACGAAATCTTTCCTTCGAAAATCTTGTCCTTTCCGCGGAAAATGCGGGCTGTGGACTTCGAAGTGATGCGCCCGTCGGTGACCAGAGCACCTGCGATGTTGCCGACACCGGAGGCCTTGAAGATCTGCCGGATTTCCGCATGACCCATGATCTTCTCCTCGTAGATCGGCTCCAGCATGCCCTTCAGGGCATCCTGAACATCCTCGATCGCGTTGTAGATGACCGTGTACAGACGGATGTCGACATTCTCCTCGTCTGCTGCAGCCTTCGCCTGGTTCTCCGGCTTTACATTAAAGCCGATGATGATGGCGTTGGACGCCGAGGCGAGAATGACATCAGACTCGTTGATGTTGCCGACGCCGGCGTGGATAACCTTGACCACGACTTCGTCGTTGGAGAGCTTGAGAAGACTCTGCTTCACGGCTTCCACGGATCCCTGCACGTCTGCCTTCACGATCAGGTTCAGTTCCTTGACCTTTCCGGCCTTGATCTGACTGAACAGATCCTCAAGCGATACGCGCTTCTTGGATTCCTCAACCAGCTGCTTCTTGCCCTGCGTGATAAATGTCTCCGCAAAGCTTCTCGCTTCTCTCTCCGTGTCAAATGCCTTCAGCACCTCACCGGCATTCGGAACGCCGTTAAGGCCCTGAATTTCAACCGGAACAGACGGGCCGGCTTCGCGCACGCGCTTGTTCTTGTCATTGGTCATGGCGCGGACGCGGCCGTAATGCTCGCCCGCTGCCGCGAAGTCGCCAACATGCAGTGTGCCTTTCTGAACCAGTACGGTTGCGACCGGACCTCTGCCCTTGGAGAGCTGCGCCTCGATGACGATACCGCGTGCGTCGCGGTCCGGATTTGCGCGCAGATCCAGGATATCGGCCGTCAGCATGATGGTCTCCAGAAGATCATCGACACCTTCGCCGGTCTTGGCGGATACCGGGCAGAACTCCGTGTCCCCGCCCCAGTCCGTTGCGACAAGTCCGTACTCGACAAGTTCCTGCTTTACCTTCTCGACGTTCGCGTTCGGCTTATCGATCTTGTTGACTGCCACGATAATGGTGACGTTGGCAGCTTTCGCATGGTTGATTGCTTCGATAGTCTGCGGCATGACACCGTCATCCGCGGCCACAACCAGAACTGCGATATCGGTTGCCTGGGCGCCGCGCATACGCATGGCGGTGAATGCTTCGTGTCCCGGGGTATCCAGGAACGTGATCTGTCTGCCGCTCTTCGTCTTGACCGTGTACGCACCGATGGCCTGCGTGATACCGCCGGACTCCTTCTCGGTGACGTGCGATTTGCGGATATAGTCCAGAAGGGATGTCTTGCCGTGGTCGACGTGACCCATGACGCAGACAACCGGCGGACGCGGCTTGAGATCCTTCGGATCTTCTTCCGGCTCCTTGAGCAGTTCCTCGATCGGATCCTTGACGATTTCCTTCTCGCACAGGCAGTTGTATTCAAGAGCCAGCTGCTCGGCAGTGTCGTAATCGATCTCATCGTTGATCGTGACGGCCTTGCCGGAAAGGAAGAGCTTCTTGACGAGCTCTGCCGCCGGAACCTTCAGCAGATCTGCAAAATCAGAAAGCGTGATGGATGCCGGAACCGTGATTGTGCGGATGGAATCCTCTTCCTTCTTCTTCTGCTGTTTCTTGTGACTCTGTTTGGTGAGTGCGGTCAGATTTTCCTTCTCATCATCCAGGATCTCTTCTCTCTTGTGATTATCTCTGCGGCGGGAGTAGTTCTTTGCTTCCGGACGCGATGCGGCGCCGAATCCGCTCTCCGCAGCGCCCTGTCTCTTCGGAGCGCCCGGACGGGAATTTGCCCCGAAGCCTCTTCCCTGCGGAGCTCTGTCCTTGTTGTAACCGCCTTCCTGGCGGTCATTTCCGCGGAATCCGCCCTGACCGGACGTATTTCTGGAACGGAATCCGGACTGAGATGAGCCCTGGCCGCCGCGGCTGTAACCGCCTGAATAAGAACCGCGCTCGCGGTTTCCCTGGCCGTTTCTCTCGCCTCCGTTCCGGTTGTAGCCGCCCTGGCCCGAATAGCTGTTTCGGCGGTAACCGCCGTTTCTGTCGCCGCTTCTGCGCTCCGAGTTTCCGGTGCGGGCGCTCTGTCTTGCCTTCTGCAGTTCGCGCATCTGGGCAAATACATTCTGTCCGACCTTCAGATCGTCGCTCGGCTTTCCAGTCGGAGCCGCCTCGCTCTTTACTTCCTTTGCCGCCGGCTCTGTCTTCGGCTTCTCTTCCTTTACAGGCTTCGCCGGTTCTTTTGCCTTTTCCGGTGCAGCAGCCTGCGCTTTCGGAGCACGTCCTTCCTTGTGCTCCGCTTCGGCAGCCGCCTTTTTTTCTGCCGTGGCTGCAGCAGGCTCAGAAACCGCCTTCGGCTCCACGACCGCTTCCGCTGCTTTCGGCTTTTCAGCTTCGCTCTGAACGGGTGCCTTTGTCTCCTCAGCAGCTGCCGCCTTTTCACTGACCGGCTTTGCTTCTTTTGCAGTCTCCTGGCTCTCCTGATTCAGAGCAGCAGCCTTTGCATTACGGCTGCGGATCTGCTCGAGCATTTCTTCCTGCGTCAGTTCTTTTGCCTCTTTTACCGGTGCTGTGCGCTCCTGCTCCTCTTCCATAGCAGCGCGCTGCTTTGCCGTGATCGGGCGTCTTGCCGCCGGCTTTGCGCCGCCGTTTTTCCTGCCCGCACTGCGGTCAGAATTTTTCCGGCCGCTGCCCTGTCTGTTCCCCGTGAATGCGCCGGAATGGCCTGCATTTCCGGACTGACGGAAATCGAAATGGAAGAAGGTGCGCGTCTTCTTCTGCTTGTCATCAGCGGCCTTGGCCTGCGCAGTCTTGTTCTCTTCTCTCTGTTCCGGCTTCTTTTCCGGATTTTTCTCGTTGTCTGCCACTTTCCTGTCTGTACCCTTCTTCTTTCCGAACTTTTCACGGACCCTTTCGGCTTCTTCCTCCGTCAGGCCGCTGGAAGCTTTGTATTCTACATCCGCCGTACTCAGAAAATTCACGATGTCTCTTGAATTCTCAATTCCCAGTTCTTTTGCCAGTTCATAGATTCTCATACCGACCTCCTCCTAAGAATGAGCCTTTCAGGGCGACATCAGTTTCCGGATCTGTCCTGCAAATCCCGGATCCGTGACCACTGCCACGGATCGGAACGACTTTCCGCAGAACTTTCCGAGTTCATCTTTTGTTCCCAGCCGGATGCACGCAACATTCCGGTATGCACTCATATCTGTGAAATGCTTTACCGTGTTGTCTGAAGCATCCTCTGAAATAATGACAAGCGCCGCCTTTCCCTTTTTCAGTGCATTCTCGGCGGAAAATTCTCCGCTGCAGCTTTTCCCGGCTCTGGTGGCCAGTCCGAGCATGCCAAGCGCCTTGTCTCTGGGAGTCTTCTGATCAATGCTGCTCAAGTTTTTCCAGCTCCTCCCCAAGCTCCTCGTACACCCGGGGCGGAACATTTTCCCGGAATGCTTTGTTCAGGCCGCCTGTCATCTTTGCTTTCTTCAGACACTGCGGATCGCGGCAGATGTAAGCGCCCCGCCCGTTTTTCCGTCCGGTCGGGTCAAGGGCAAACGTTCCATCCTCGAGCCTGACGATCCGGATCAGTTCCTTTTTTGGTTTTGCCGTGCGGCATCCGACGCACTGACGCATCGGAATCTTTTTCTCTGCCAAACAATCACACTCCTGTCTGTTCCGTTATTCGCCTTCGGAATCCCCCGATTCCTCCGGAGATGTCTCTGCCTCAGACGCCTCCGTATCTTCCGCGGCTTCCTCTCCGCTTTCTTCCGGAGAGCTTTCCTCACCGGCCTCCGCCGGCATATCGCCGTCATCAAGATAAATGCGGTCTTCCTCCGGATTCTCCTCGTACTCTTCTTCGCCTTCGAATTCTTCGGCTGCGTCCGGATTGGCTTCGTAGAACTCACTCTCTGACTTGATGTCGATGTGGTAATTGGTCAGCTGCGCCGCAAGTCTTACATTCTGGCCGGTCTTGCCGATTGCAAGAGAAAGCTGATCATCCGGAACGATGACAATTGCCTTGTTGGCGCTGTTGTTCTGCCGTCTGCGCCCTTCCGGAATCTCCTGTGCCTCGTCGTCCTCGTTGATCTCACCGAAGATCTGGCTGACCGATGCCGGGCTCAGGGCATTGCCGATGAAAATGGCCGGGTTCTCGTCCCATGCGACAACATCGATCTGTTCGCCGCCCAGTTCATTTACAATCGTGCGGACGCGGGTTCCGCCCGGTCCTACGCAGGCGCCGATCGGATCGACATTCGGGTCATTGCTGCTCACGGCGATCTTTGTGCGGCTCCCCGCCTCGCGGGCGATGGAGCGGATCTGCACAATGCCGTCGTGGATCTCGGAAACCTCTTCCTCAAACAGCTCCTTGACGAGCTCTTTGGCGGTTCTTGAAACTTCGATGACCACACCGGCCTTTCCGCCGTCTTCTACCTTCTGGATGTACACGCGGATGTGCTCGCCCGGGTGATACACCTCGCCGCGGATCTGATCCTTCTCCCGCAGCATGGTCGGTGTGCGGTATTCCTCCGATTCATCCTGTCCGGCTCTTCTGCCCGGCGTGATGGTATCGCTTCTCAGGTTGATGAGAATGTCGCCGTGATCGGTAACTCTCTCGACCTTGCCTGTAACGATGTGGCCGACCATCGGCGCGAACTCGTTGACGATCGCTTCCTTTTCCTTCTCGCGGATCTTCTGGATGATCGTGCTCTTAGCCTTCTTCGCGGCCGTTCTCTTGAATTCGTCCGCGCGCATTTCCAGGCGCATCACCGAGCCGATCTGCGCGGAAGGATCAAGCTGTCTTGCCTTTGTGATCCCGATATTCATCCACTTCTCCGGAGACGTTCTGTGGTCCTCGTCGGAAACGACGGTTCTCTCGGAATAAATGTGGATCTTTCCGGTCTCATGGTCAATATCGACTTCGACATTCGTGGCTTTCTTCGCGCTGGTGCTTACAGTCTGGCGGCGGGAATCTCCCTGCTTTTTCTCGTATTCCGCCTTGTATTCTTCCTTGAGCGCGTCTTCGATCGTCTGGAACATCAGTTCCTTGCTGATTCCCTTTTCCTTCTCGATCAGATCGAGTGCCTCGAGAAGCTGCTTCCCGGAATCGACGACCGCATCTTTCTTCTTTCCAGCCATTTTTCCTAAATCCTCCTGTAATCAGCCGACAAATGCCAGACGGATGAGCGCAAGGTCTTTCCTGGCAAACGTCTGCTGTGAGCCGTCTTCCATCCCAAGCGTCACGTGGTCCGCGTCAGCTTCGTTCAGAACGGCTGTGAACTCCTTCATTCCGTTCTTCGCTTCATAGAGTCTGACATCGACCTTGCGGCCGATGCTGTTCTCAAAGTCCCGCGGGCGCTTCAGCACTCTCGTGAGCCCGGGTGAGCTCACCTCGAAAGTGTAGGCGTCCTGAATCAGATCTGACTTGTCCAGAATCTCGCCGGCATCCCGGCTGACTGCCTCGCAGTCATTGATGTTGACACCGCCGTCCTTGTCAATCGTAAGCCTGAGGTACCAGTCTCTGCCTTCTCTGGTGTACTCACAGTCCCAGAGTCTTACGCCGTGCGCCTCAAGAACCGGCGCAAACAGCCTGGCGGCTTCGCTCTCAATCCTGTCTTTTGCTTTCAAATACGTCTCCTTTGCGCAGATCTGCACTTCCCGCCGTACCCGGCGCCGGACCTAATAAAAAGAGTGAACCTTGCGGTCCACTCTTTTCACTGATATCCGAGTAGCTTCTAGGAGAGTCGAACTCCTGTCTTCGCCGTGAGAGGGCGACGTCTTAACCACTTGACCAAGAAGCCATTCGCTCGCGCTCATTTAATATACACAATATGGGTCATGATTGCAAGCACTTTTTTCGGAATTTTAAAAACTTTTTCAGGACGCCGCAAAAATCGCCCCGAAAATCCCAGCTGACGCAAGTCCCATGATGACGCCGGCGATGACAACGCCCAGCAGAACGGCCACGGTGCTCTTCCTGAATCCCATGTCAAGAATCGACGCCGCCAGCGTTCCGGTCCACGCCCCGGTGCCCGGAAGCGGGATTCCCACAAAAAGCATCAGCGCCACGAACAGACCTCTGCCCGCCTTCGCCTTCAGTTTGTCGCCGCCTTTCTGTCCCTTTTCAAGGCAGAACGTAAAGAACTTTCCGATGAAACGCTTGTCCTTTCCCCACTCGAGCAGCCGTCTCGCGAACAGGTAGATGAACGGGACCGGGACCATGTTTCCGATGACGCTCACAATATAGGACTGCAGCAGCGGCAGCTGCAGCGCCTGCGACACGGGGATCGCACCGCGCAGCTCCACCAGCGGGACCATGGAGATCAGAAAGATCCACAGATATTTCTTGAACATTCGATATCCTCAGCTTTCCAGTCTTTTTCCGGTACTCTTGTCTCAGAGCCCGCCCATCATATCGAAGATGGACAATTGGTTTGATTCTGACATACCATCCAGCAGATGTAAAGAGTCGAGCTTGTCGATCACGGTCTGTCCGACCTTCGCGCGGTTCTTCAGATCCTCCTTGGACAGGAACTTTCCCTTCTCCGCCGCGATCTCTATCGACTCCCCGGCGACTTCGCCGATCTTGCTGACCACCTTGAAGGACGGCATGATCTTTCCGTCGATAATCTGAAATCTTCTCGCCTTGGCCTTGTAGATGTCAATCGGCACAAACCGGAAGCCTCTCGCGTACATTTCCTCCACGATCCGCATATCCTTGAGCGCATCTTCCTCCGGACCGGTAAGAGAACCTGTCTTCTTTTTCTCGCGGTACTCCGCCAGATATCCGGCCAGCACCTCCGGCCCCTGCGCCATCATCTCATAGTCGAACGCATTCGCGCGGATCGAAAAATACGCCGTGTAGTATGCCAGAGGATAGAACACCTTGCAGTACGCCACGCGCCAGGCCATCATAACATACGCTGCCGCGTGCGCCTTCGGGAACATGTACTTGATCTTCTGGCAGGATCCGATGTACCAGTCCGGCACGCCGTGCGCCTTCATCTCCTCGATCCACTCCGGCTTCAGTCCCTTGCCCTTCCGGACCTTCTCCATGATGGTAAATGACTTCTCGTGGTCCATGCCTTTGCCGATCAGATAAGTCATGATGTCATCTCTTGTGCAGATCGCCGTGGAAATCGTCGCCTTGCCTTCCCGGATCAGATCCTGGGCGTTTCCGTGCCACACATCGGTTCCGTGTGACAGACCGGAAATGCGGACCAGATCCGCAAACTGCTTCGGCTTGGTTTCTTTTAACATCTGCATGGCGTTGTCCGTGCCGAATTCCGGAATTCCCAGCGCTCCCAACTCGCACCCTCCGATCTGATCCGGCGTGATGCCCAGCGACTTCGTGCTCTCGAACAGCTCCATGACTTCCTTTGAGTCCATCGGGATTTCCATCGGGTCAAGACCGGTCAGATCCTGCAGCATCCGGATCATTGTGGGATCAAGATGCCCCAGTATATCCAGTTTCAGCAGATTGTGGTCAATGCTGTGGTAATCGAAATGCGTCGTCGTGATCGGCGTCTTCATGTCATTTGCCGGGTGCTGCACCGGTGTGAAGGTGTTGATGTCCTCGCCGATCGGCAGCACGACGATGCCGCCCGGGTGCTGCCCTGTCGTCCGGCGCACATCCACGCAGCCGGAGGCCAGACGCTCCATCTCGCATCTTCTCTTGTGAATCACGCGGTTTTCCTTTGCGCCTTTGTCTTCGAAATAGTGCATTACAAAGCCATATGCCGTCTTGTCGGCCACCGTGCCGATGGTCCCGGCTTTGAACGTCTGTCCCTTGCCGAAGATAACTTCTGTGTAAGCATGCGCCTTGCTCTGATACTCATTGGAGAAGTTCAGGTCGATATCCGGCTCCTTGTTTCCCTTGAATCCCAGGAACGTCTCAAACGGAATGTCAAAGCCCATTTTCTTCAGCTTATGGCCGCACTTCGGACAGTATTTGTCCGGCATGTCGATGCCGGCACCGCCTGCATGCTTTTTGCACTCCGGATCGTCAAAGTCGACGAAATGGCACACCGGGCACAGATAGTGCGGGGCCAGTGAGTTGACCTCCGTAATTCCGGCCGTATACGCGGCAAATGAGCTTCCCACGGAACCGCGGGAGCCAACCATGTATCCGTCGTCGTTCGCCTTCCACACGAGCTGCTGTGCGATGATGTACATAACCGAATAGCCGTTGGAAATAATGGAGTTCAGCTCCTTGTCAAGCCGCTTCTCAACGATGTCCGGAAGCTTCGGCCCGTAGATTTCGTGCGCTCTGGTGGTGCAGATCTTGCGCAGGGTCTGGTCCGAGTTGGCGATCACCGGAGGACGTTTGTCCGGCCGCACCGGAATGATCGGTTCGCACATGCGGCGGATCCGCTCCGGATTTCTCACCACGACTTCGAATGCCTTCTTCGGGCCCAGATAATCGAACTCATGGAGCATCTCGTCCGTGGTGTGCAGATACAGCGGCGCCGGATCCTCGCCGCCCATGCCTTTCCCGGCCAGAATGATGGAACGGTAGATCTCATCTTCCGGATTCAGGAAATGCGCATCCGACGTGGCGACCACCGGCTTGTGGAACCGCTCTCCCAGACTCACGATGCGCCGGTTCATGTCCCGCAGATCTTCGTCACTGCTGATGAAGCTCGATTCATCCTCGATCAGAAAGTGGTTGTTGGCAAGCGGCTGGATCTCGAGATAATCGTAAAAGTTCACGATTCTGGCGATTTCTGTCTGAGTCACACCGCGCAGGAGTGCCTGGTAAAGCTCGCCGGCCACGCATGCGCTGCCGATGATAAGTCCCTCCCGGTACTTAAGCACCAGACTCTTCGGGACCTTGGGATACCGGTAAAAATACTGCATGTGCGAAGCGGTGATCAGCCGGTAGAGATTGATTCTCCCCTGCTCACTGGACGCCAGGATGATGGCATGATACTGATGAAGCTTTTTGATCGTATCTTCGCTCATTCCGCCCCGTTCATTCAGGGTGTCGAGATCAAAGATATCGCGCTCTGCAAGCATCTGGATCAGGCACATGAAAATGCCCGCCGTCACTTCCGCATCGTCCACGGCTCTGTGATGGTGAAATCCCGTATTCACATTGAAGTATTTGACAAGCGTCTCCAGCCTGTAGTTATTCAGAGACGGCACCAGAAACTGGGCAAGCGTCATCGTGTCCACAATCGTGAAATCGGTTTCGATTCCGAGCGCGGCTGCCTTTGCGCTGATGAAGCTTGTGTCGAATTCCGCGTTGTGCGCCACGACGGCCGCGTCCCCGATAAAATCAAGGAACTTCGGGAGCACTTCCTCGACAGGCGGCGCCTCCCGGACCATTTCACCGGTGATGCTTGTGAGCTCTGTGATCCGCGGCGGGACCCCTTCCAGAGGCCGCACAAACGTTGAAAAGCGGTCCGAAATTTCTCCATTTGTCACCTTTACGGCGCCGATTTCAATGATTTCATTGTGCTCCGCCGAGAAGCCTGTTGTCTCGATATCAAATACGACAAATGTGTCCTTCAGGCTCTGGCCTTTCGGATTGACCACCAGCTTTCTCGTGTCATCGACAAGGTACACTTCGCAGCCGTACAGCACCTTGAAATCCAGGTCCTCGCGCGTCTTGTCATAGTCCTTGTACAGACCCTGCATCGTGTGGTAAGCGTCCGTAAACGCCTGAACAACACCGTGATCTGTGATCGCGACGGCCTTGTGTCCCCATTTGATCGCCTGCTTGATAATATCCTTCGCGTAGGACACTCCATCCATATCGCTCATCTTGGTGTGGCAGTGCAGTTCCACCCGCTTGTCGACGGACAGATCCTCGCGCACCTTCCTGTGATCGGAAGATTTCCGGATGCCTTCCACGCGCGTGATTGTCACATCGCCCCCGGCATACGTGTCCACCTGTGTGATACCGCGCAGCAGAATAAAACTGCCTTCTTTGATGTATCCCTTCACATCCGGCAGCTCTTCGTTTCGCAGAAACATCTTGCAGGAGATCGTGTCAGTGAAATCCGTCACATCAAAGGTCAGGATCACGCGCTCGCCCCGGATCGGGAATTCCTCCACTTTGCGGATCATCCCGTCAATCGTCACGCGCCCCATCTCCGTCTCAATCGAGGAGATCGGAATCGGCGCATCGTCAAAATCGCGGCCGTAGAGCACATCCGGATTCTCCGGCTTGCGGTAAAACTTGCCGGATCCGTTTCCGTCTCCCTGCCGGTACCCGGCGTGTCCGTTCCTTGCGGGAGCCGGAGCAGACTGAGCTGCCGGTTCCGCAGCTTTTTTAACAGGAGCTCCGTCACGCGTCTGCGCCTTCCTGTGTGCGGCCGCCTGCCGCTCTTTTCCCGCCTCGGCGCGGCTCTGGATCTCCCGCACGCGGCGGTCCATTCTGGCAGCCTTTTCTTTCAGGAACGCCTCCTGGTTGTCAGTCTTTTCACGCATTTCAACAAGAACCGGACGGCCGAAGCGCACCCGGAAGATCTGCTCAAAGTACTGCTGCAGGGAGTCCTTGTACGAGTCGGCAATCATGCCGCCGGGCACGGAAATCGTGAGAACATTGTCATCAAGCCGTGTATCGGAAGCCGTGTAGAGCGAATAAAGAAGAGGCCAGTACTGCCGGAGTTCAAAATCAATACTGTCCTTGTATTCTTCTGCTATATATCTGGGTGTGTACTGTGCTGACAGGTGATAGCGGTCCATAATCCGGACCCGTCCGTCCTTCGGGAAATACTGCTTCTTCAGCAGCTTCTCCGCCTCAAAAAGCTGCCGCTTCTGCAGAATGCGGGAGCTCATCGTATAGATCAGAACGCTGGTGTGCGTCGTGGTCTGGGAGATCTTTGTGACTGTGACGTCAGCCAGAATCTCCCGCAGATTCTGCGGGAGATTCAGCTGAGGAAAAACATCGAAAAACAGCATAGAACTCATTGCCAATTGTCCAGTTCCTTTTTGAGAGCCGGGAGCAGCTCATCTTCCGGCAGTGTAGCGATTACATCGCCGCGGCGCATAAGCAGTCCCTTTCCTTTGCCTCCGGCAATCCCCAGATCGGCTTCTTTCGCCTCGCCCGGGCCGTTGACGACACAGCCCATGACGGCGACTTTTATATTCAGATCCGGATAGTCCTTCACAAGATCTTCTACCTGTTTTGCAAGGCCGATCAGATCGATCTGCGTACGCCCGCAGGTCGGGCAGCTCACAACCTCGATACCTGATTTTCTGAGCCCCAGTGTGCGCAGGATTTCCTGCGCCGTTTCGATTTCCTTCACCGGGTCATCGGTCAGCGATACGCGGATCGTGTCGCCGATTCCCTGCCCGAGAATCAGAGCCAGGCCGACCGAGGATTTGATTGTGCCGCGCAGCAGTGTGCCCGCCTCCGTGATGCCCACATGAAGCGGATGATAGGTCTTGTCCGCGATCAGCTCATGGGCCCGCACGCACATCATGACGTCGGAAGACTTGATGGAAATCACAAGATTGTCATACCCCATGTCCTCGATCATGTGTACCTTGTCCAGAGCGCTCTCAACCAGTCCTTCGGCCGTCACACCGCCGTACTTTTCGACCAGATCCTTCTCGAGCGAACCACTGTTGACACCGACGCGGATCGGAATATTCCGCTCCTTTGCACAGTCAACAACCGCTCTGACGCGGTCCGCCCCGCCGATATTGCCAGGATTGATGCGGATCTTGTCCGCACCATTTTCCATGGCGGCTATGGCCATCCGGTAGTCAAAGTGAATATCCGCTACCAGCGGAATATGGATCTGTTTCTTGATTTCCTTCAGCGCCGCCGCCGCTTCCGGTGTAGGAACGGTACAGCGGATGATCTGGCATCCGGCTTTTTCCAGCTGCAGAATCTGAGCGACTGTCGCCTTGACATCCTCGGTTCTCGTATTGGTCATGGACTGGATCGCGATGGGATTGTTGCCCCCGATTTTTACGCTGCCAATCTGGACTTCCTTTGATATTCTTCTGATCCGGTTCAACACTGACTCCTTTTCTCTCCTGTCATCAGGAGACACTTCAGAACAGTCTTGTAATATCGTGGAACAGCACATAAATGCTCAGGGCAAAAAGAAATACCATGCCCACCATCTGCACCATTCCCTCGTGCTCCTTTTTCATCGGCTTGCGGCGGACCGCTTCGATAATCAGGATCAGGATCTTTCCGCCGTCAAGTCCCGGCAGCGGAAGCAGATTCATCACCCCGAGGTTGGCCGATATCGCCTCCGTGAAATACAGGAGATTCATGATGACGTAGAACACTCCGTCCGGGCGGCTGGCGTTTACGACCTGATTTACCGTCTGTACGATGCCGACCGGGCCGGAGAGATCATTGACAGTCACCTGTCCGGTGAACATCATGCCGATGCTCTGCACCACAGCCTTGCACCAGTACCATACGTCCTGCGCTGACGCGGCGATTGTGGCAAGAGGCCCAACTTTTTCGCGTGTGCCAGGCACTGAAATACCGGTGTAATAGCCGACACTTGTCGTGAGCTGCGGTGTGACGGAAACCGTCAGAAGCTCACCGTTTCTCTCAACCTGGACGGCGACGGAATTTCCGCCCGCCTCTCGGATCGCCGTCACAGCGGAATTGCCGTCTGTCACGTCGGTGTCTCCTACCTTCCGGATGATGTCGCCGGACTTAATGCCGGCCCTGTCCGCCGGAGAATCCTCCGTGACCGAGCTCACGGTGCCGTCGCTCTGCAGCGTTATGCCGATCCGGTACACCTGCTCTTCCTGCCGCTCAGGGCTGACTGTCGTCTCATACACTGATCCGTCCCTGTCGTACCGGATGACAAGCGTCTGCGAGCCGTGATAAGAGATGTAAAAATCATAATCTCTGGCAAATGTCACCGCCTGCCCGTTGATGCTTTTGATCACATCTTCTGCTTCAAGCCCCGCCTGCTGCGCCGGTGAACCGTCTGCCACGTCTCCGATGACAGGCCTGTCGACGCCGACATGGCCGATCACAAGAACCGCAAGGACAAAGGCCAGGAGAAAATTAAAGAGAGGCCCGGCAAATGCAATGCTGATGCGCACGCCGACAGACTTGTCAGACAGTCTGGCGCCGCTGCCATATTTTTTCAGAAGCTCACGGGTATGCACATCCCGGTCAGTCAGTTCTTCTTCCCCTGTTTCCTCTTCAGACACTTCCCCCGTGCCGTCTTCCTCAGCGTCATCCGCTCCCAGCATCATGCAGTAGCCGCCGAACGGAATCGCATTGATACAGTAATCCGTATCACCGTGCCGGTGCTTCAGCAGATGAGGCCCGAATCCGATCGCAAATTCAAGAACCGCCACACCATTTGCCCTGGCGGCGAGAAAATGCCCGAACTCATGGACGATGATCAGGACACTGATGAGAAGTACAGCCAGCAGAATGTTGATGATCATGTAGTCTTTCCTTTATTATTCATGTTTTGCCCGGAGAAGCTCATATGTCTTTGCCTCTGTCTCCAGTATTTCGTCCACCGACGGATCAGCGATGAAGGTGCAGGCCTGCATCGCCTCGTCGATCATGGCCGGAATGTCAAAGAAGCCGATCTCGTCCTTAAGGAACCGGGCGACCGCGTACTCATTGGCGGCATTGAACGCCGTCGGCACATTGCCGCCTGCCTCGGCCGCCTCATAGGCAAGTTTCAGGCCCCTGAACGTCTCCATATCCGGCTTTTCGAACGTAATTTTCCCGAGTTCAAAGAAATCCACGCGCTTTGAATTCAGTGGTTTTCTGTGCGGGAAATACAAGGCATATGCGATCGGGAGCCGCATGTCCGGGCTTCCCAGCTGTCCCATGATTCCGCCGTCCTGGAACTGCACCATAGAGTGAATGATGCTCTGCGGCTGGACAATAACCTGAACTTTCCGGACCGGCACGTCAAAAAGCCACTGTGCTTCCATGACCTCGAGGCCTTTATTGACAAGCGTCGAGGAATCAATCGTGATCTTGCGACCCATATTCCAGTTCGGATGTTTGAGGGCATCGGCCGCTTTTACGTTCACCAGCTCATCGTGTTTCATGCCGCGGAACGGGCCGCCCGAGCATGTGAGCAGAATCTTCTCGATCTCGTCATGATACTCGCCGTGCAGAGACTGAAAGATCGCGGAATGTTCCGAGTCCACCGGATAAATGGTAATTCCCTTCTCCTTCGCGAGTTTCGTTATGATATGGCCGGCTGTGACGAGTGTTTCCTTGTTGGCCAGCGCAATCTCCTTGCCGGCCTGGATTGCGGCGA
Source organism: uncultured Lachnospiraceae bacterium (assembly GCA_900314255.1). Classification (GTDB taxonomy): domain Bacteria; phylum Bacillota; class Clostridia; order Lachnospirales; family Lachnospiraceae; genus UBA4285. The sequence continues at coordinate 49,104 of OMUP01000202.1, forward strand.
TTGTCGGACGGATTCCCATCATCCCGACGACAGCAGTCAGGATCGTGTCGGCCTTTTCGTACGTTGCAGCCTCCATCAGCCCTTCATCTCCGCTGACAACCTTTACATCCGTATCCGAGAGCAGCGCCTTCAGATCGCTCTCCAGCGACCGGTCCGCGACGCTCACCAGGCTGACATGAAACTCTCTCGCCTGCTGCGCCAGTCTGCTGATATTGTGACCGGCTGCGAGAGCGACAGCCTGAAGTTCACCGTGACTCTGCCGGATCACATCCAGTGTCTGGGTGCCGATGGAACCGGTCGAACCAAGAATCGATATTTTTCTCATATCCGCTCCTTATTGTACGAACAGCGAAAGTCTTGTCTGCTTCCTTCAGCTTTTCAGCATGACAAGCAGCTGAAATGTGTAGTAAACAGCCGGTGCCGTGAAAATAACAGAATCAAACCGGTCCAGAATACCGCCGTGTCCCGGGATGATCCGCCCGTAATCCTTGATGTCATGGTTGCGCTTGATGGCAGACGCCGACAGATCTCCGAAAATCCCGAACACCGCGCCGATGACGCCGGTCATGAAAAAGATCATGCCCTGTCCTGGTATATCCAGCATTCCCAGCGCCCGCATGATATATCCGAAAACAAGAGAGGCAGCACCGGATCCGAGAATACCGCCGACTGCCCCCTCGATGGTCTTGTGCGGCGAGAGCTGCGCAGCCATTTTGTGCCTTCCGAAGGCTCTTCCTGAAAAATACGCGCATGTGTCGTTGATCCAGCTTCCGGCGAAGATCAGCCAGGCTGTGTACTGTCCTTCCGGAAGACAGCGTGTCTGATAGATGAAGGAAATCATCACGCCGGCCCACACCAGGCCGAAATACGCATAGGCGATCTGCTCCGTCCGGTATTTCGGGAACGTCACCACATACACCATCATCTCCGCCAGAAATCCGCAGCATAAAACGGCCGTCTGAACAAGCATTCCGCCGTAAAGGAGGCTCAGATAATATACCAGAAGTGTGACGAACCCGAGAATAGCTGGCGCCGTTTTCCTCATATTCACCGCGCGGTAAAATTCATACATACCGACAGCCGAGCATACCAGGCAGAAGAAAAACAAGAACCATCCTCCCAGGACAAGAGCTGTCACGATGAGAACTCCCAGTACACAGCCGCTGGCAATTCGTTTCTTCATGGTCTGTCCCTCCCTTCAAGCCTTCAGGATTTCACTCCGCCAAAACGCCTGTCGCGCTGATTGTATTTTTTCACAGCCTCGATCAGCTCTTCCCGGCCAAAATCCGGCCAGTACACATCGGTAAAATAGAATTCTGTATACGCCAGCTGCCACGGCAGATAATTGCTGAGTCTCTCTTCGCCGCTGGTCCGGATGAGAAGATCCGGATCCGGAAGATCCTTTGTGTCAAGGTGCCGGCTGATTGTCTCTTCCGTAATCGCCTCCGGGGCGATCTGTCCTGCCGCAGCTTCCTTAGCGATCTCCTGCACTGCCCGGGTTATCTCATCTCTTCCGCCGTAATTGATGGCAATGGTAAACTGCAGCCCGGTGTTGTTCTTCGTTGCCTCTTCAAGCGCCACGATCTCCTCAAGAAGATCTTCCCTTAGACCCTCCCGCCGGCCGATGATGCGGCAGCGGACGTTGTTCTCATTGCACTCGCCGATGTAGTCATGGAGATATTTTTTAAGAAGCGTCATCAGCGCCGAGACTTCCTGTGCCGACCGCTTCCAGTTCTCCGTCGAAAAGGCATAGATCGTCAGATACTGAATTCCGATATCATCGGCGATTCTCACGACCGACTTGACGTTTGACGCACCGGCGGCGTGACCATATGTGCGCGGCATGTGGCGCTTTTTCGCCCAGCGGCCATTCCCGTCCATGATGATGGCCACATGGCACGGGATCACCAGACCGAGCTTTTCATTTCTGATATCCATTTCAATCCTCACTGCAAAAAAATCCGTAAGTGTCCCGTATTCAGGGGCCCCTACGGATCAGAAACCTGATCAGACATCACAAAGTCATGACTTCGGTCATCTTGTTCTTTACTGTGTCATCGATCTTCTTTGTATATTCGTCTGTCAGCTTCTGAATGCTGTCCTCCATATTGGAGAGCTCATCATCCGAGATGCTTCCTGCCTTGTTCTCTTTCTTGAAGCTGTCATTGGCATCGCGGCGGATATTGCGGATGGCAACCTTTGCATCCTCACCTTTTTTCTTGACTTCCTTTGCGAGTTCCTTGCGCCGGTCCTCGGTGAGTTCCGGATAAACCAGACGGATCACTTTTCCGTCCGTGCCCGGTGTGATGCCGATATCGGAAGTCTGGATTGCCTTCATGATCTCCTTGATGAGAGACGAATCCCACGGCTGAATCTGAAGCATTCTCGCCTCAGGGACCGATACATTGGCAACCTGCGGCAGCGGCGTCGGTGCTCCGTAATACAGAACTGTCAGTTTGTCGAGAATGTGCGGATTCGCACGTCCGGCGCGGATTGCGGTGAGTTCCTCGCGAAGTGCTTCGTGAGATTTCTTCATCTTGTCTTCATACTCTTTCAGGTCGCTCATATCTGTCCTTTCAGGCTGTGACGAGTGTTCCGTTCAGATGGCCCGTCATTGCGTTTACAATACTGTTTTTCTCTTTCAGGTCGAAAATCATCAGCGGGATATGGTTCTCCATGCACATCACCGACGCGGTGAGATCAATCACACCGAGTTCTTTCTCCACGACTTCCTTGATGGAAATCCGGTCATAGCGCTTCGCCTGCGGGTCGACCTTCGGATCCGCTGTGTACACGCCGTCGATATTCTTTGCAAGCAGAATCGCGTCCGCGTCAAGTTCCGCCGCGCGAAGGGCAATCCCTGTATCCGTCGAGAAGTACGGATGCCCTGTTCCGCCTGCGAAGAACACAACCGTTCCCGCTTCCAGGAGCGAAACGGCAAGATCCTTTGAGAACAGGCTTGTCATCGTCCCCACGGCAAATGGCGTCAGAATCTTGGTCTTGAGGCCGTGATTGCGGAAAATCTCTGACACATAGATGCAGTTCATCACCGTGGCGAGCATCCCGATCTGATCGGCCTTCGTCCGGTCGATGAAGCTGCTTTCTCTGCCTCTCCAGTAATTTCCGCCGCCGATCACAATTCCGACAGAACTGCCGCTCTCACGGATCTCTTTCACCTGTTCTGCAATATTGCCGATGAGATCATTGTCATATCCGGATCCGCCGCCCATCAGCGCCTCGCCGGAAAGCTTCAGAATCACTCTTCTGTACTCAGCCATGTAAATCTCCCTGCTGTTGTTCTGTTTTTATGCTTGCATTATACCATATCAATTTCGCGGTTGAAACACGAAAAGCAGACGCATGCCGGTGCCCGGTTAATAGCGCGCGTCATTTCCGAACGCAGCGAATGTGTAGCCCTGGCTTCTGGCATAGTCCAGAAAATCGCCCAGAACCGCCGTATTGGTGTCCGACACAGCGTGCAGCAGATAAATCGCGCCCGGATGCAGCTGGTCTTCCATCTCCTGAAGCGCCTCAGCCAGATCCGGCTGAGCCGATGTATCCCAGTCATGGTACGCAAAGCTCCAGAACACACATTCAAAGCCCATCGCATTCATCAGTGCCAGACTCTGCTCGGAAAACTGTCCCTCCGGGTACCGGAAGTAGCGCATCTCATACCCGTATGTATCGTATACTTCATCTTCCAGCGGCATCACGTCCTCGACCTGCTCTTCCAGCGAATAAGACGGCTCACCGGCAGACGGGTGGCTGATGGTATGATTGCCCACCGTATGTCCCTCTGTGATCATCCGCTGAAGGATATCCGGTTTTTCATCGAAAAATGCCTGCGTGATGAAAAATGTTCCCCGGATATTCCGCGCGTCCAGTGTGTCAAGAATCTTCTCGGCATTCCCTATGTCATATCCGCAGTCAAACGTCACATAGATTGTCTTCTCGCTTGTATCGCCGAGCCAGACGGCATCGTACTGCGAGCCGTATTTGCTCATGTAATACTTGTAGCCGTTGGGGACATTGTTCTCGTCGCGGTCCGAGAGATTTGCACCGGTTCCGATGGCTGTGTTGTCCAGCGCGCGCAGACTGTCTGTGATCTCAACGCGGTGAATCTGTCTGCCTCCGGACTGTGTTGTGGTCTCGACAGCAGACTGTGAAGACGATTCTGCTGCTGCGGAACTGTCCGTATCTGCAGATGCGCTGAGCGCTCCGGAAGCAGATGCATTTGTTCCCGAACCGTTTTTCCGGCTTCCCGTGTATGCGCTGATGCCGCCGACAGCTGCCACAACAACAGCTGCCGCCACGACGACCGAAATAATCACTTTCAGTCTGCTTCTGTTTGAATACCACTTCCGCATATCCCTGCGGATTGGCACTCTTTTATTTTCTTTCCGTTCTTCTTCTTCCATCATTCCTCCAGAATAAAGCCCGCGGTCTTCAAAAGCTGGCCTTTCGAAAACCGTCAACGTTTAAAGAATAAAGGAAAACACTGTATAAAACAAGTAAAACATCCGCATTCCCGCGCCGCTTCATGCTCATTTCCGTTGCCGCAGCAAGAATCAGCGTCCTTCGCGCATAAGCCACGCATCGCTTCGCCGTCTGACGACGGCTCCCGCGCTGCTAACGGAAATTCGCACTCTCGTCACGCTTCGCGTGACTCCGTGCTCATTTCCGTTGCCGTGCCTGAAGCAAAAAGCCATCCTGGCATGCAA
>OMUP01000201.1 GCA_900314255.1 uncultured Lachnospiraceae bacterium
GAAAATTCATAAAAGAATTTTCAGGGTTGGTTTACTGTTCAGTTATCAAGGAACGCTGCTCTCTTGCGACAGCTTGATTAGAATATCACTTCTCATCAGCTTTGTCAACAAGTTTTTTGCATTTTCTTTTTTCGAATTTCGAAATCTGCAAATGCAAAAGCGGAGAAGGAGGGATTTGAACCCTCGCGCCGCTATTAACGACCTGCACCCTTTCCAGGGGTGTCCCTTCAGCCTCTTGGGTACTTCTCCAATAGCCTACCAATACAATATAGAATTGTATGTTCTGCGCCAGACCAGTGGTCCTTCGCAGCAGCGGAGAGGATGGGATTCGAACCCATGCGCCCGTTAAGACAAACGGTTTTCAAGACCGCCCCGTTGTGACCGCTTCGGTACCTCTCCATACGCCCGGGTCTTAATTTTACCAGGCAGTCTTTCCTGCACGTCATTTCCGACGGCAAGAGTTAGAATATCACGAAAGCATTTTCCTGTCAACAAGAATTTCTGCCTGCGGCAGATCTTCCGGCGTCGTAATTTTAATGTTGGAATAAGAGCCCTTTGTCAGGCGCACTTTCACGTCCGTGAAGTTCTCCACGAGCATCGCGTCATCCGTGACGCCGCTCTTGTCACCGCTTTCTTCCAGTTTCCGGTACGCCTCGCGGATCAGAGGCAGCCGGAATGCCTGCGGCGTCTGCATCATCCAGAGGCTCCGCCTGTCCGGCGTCGAGCGGACAAATCCGTTCTCATCCGCCACCTTGATCGTATCCTTCACCGGCATGGCCGCCGCGCACGCGCCGTACTCCTCAGCATCCGCGCAGCAGCGCGCGATGATCTCTTCTGTCACAGCCGGACGCGCGCCGTCGTGGATCAGAACGATGCCGTCCTCATCTTTAATCGCACTCAGGCCGTTTTGCACCGAGTCATAGCGTTCCTTACCGGCCGGGGCAAATGCCATGAGTTTGCTGATGTGCATCGGATCCGTGATGGTTCTTTTCACCCAGTCCGTGTCCGCTTCTGCCGTCACGAGGACAATTCCGTCAATCTCCGGGCTTTTCTGAAACGCCATAAGCGACCATGCGATGACCGGAGCCCCGCAAAGCGGCAGATACTGCTTCGGAACAGCGCTCCGCATCCGGCGCCCGACGCCGCCGGCCAGTATAATCGCGTAAATTCTGCTCAAAGCTTCCTCCTTTTGCAGGCGCTCCGCCGTTTTTCCCGGCAGATGTTCACGCCCTCTCGCCGAGCTTCAGATTCGGCACAGCGTTCAAATCCCAGCCGGCAAAGTGCCCCTTGCAGTACTCATAGTACGCCGCCGAGCCGATCATGGCCGCATTATCCGTGCAGAGAATGAGCGGCGGGCAGTAGAAAGCCACGCCCTGCTCGTCGCAGGCCTCTTTCATGGCCTTGCGCAGAGCCGAGTTGGCCGACACGCCGCCGGCGATCACCAATTTGTCAAGGTGACGCTCACAAACCAGCTGCATGGAATGAGAGACCAGCGTCGTGACGACAGCCTGCTGAAAGCTCGCCACCAGATCGGCGCGGTTCACCGTCTCCCCCTTCATCTTCGCCTCGTTCAGATAATTCAGAACAGCCGACTTGATGCCGGAGAAAGAAAAGTCATACGGAGCTCCGTCAATGTGCGCAATCGGGAATTCGATCGCGTGCGGATTTCCGTTTTTCGCCTCTTTGTCGATCTTCGGACCGCCGGGATATCCCAGTCCCACAGCCCTTGCGACCTTGTCAAATGCCTCGCCCGCCGCGTCATCTCTTGTGCGGCCGATGATCTCAAACCGGTCATAATCCTGTACCATCACCAGATGCGTGTGGCCGCCGGACACGACGAGCGCCGCAAACGGCGGTTTCAGATCCTTTGACGCAATATAGTTGGCCGCGATGTGTCCCTCAATGTGATGCACACCGATGAGCGGTTTTCCCGTCGCCCAGGCAAGAGCCTTGGCCTCTGCCACGCCGACAAGCAGCGAACCGACCAGTCCCGGCCCGTAGGTGACCGCAACCGCGTCGATGTCTTCAAGCGTCATGTGCGCTTCGTCAAGCGCCGCCCGGATGACCGGGTTGATGTTCTGAATATGCGCCCGCGACGCGATCTCCGGCACCACGCCGCCGTACAGCGTGTGGACGGCGATCTGCGAATTGATCACATTGGAAAGGGCCTCGCGGCCATTAACCACGACGGCCGCCGCCGTCTCGTCGCAGGAGCTCTCAATTGCCAGAATCCGAATATCTTTCATTGTCTTATCACTCATCGTCAAATGCCAGCGTCAGCGTCATGCCGTCTTTTCCGCACTCCACCGGCGGGAATATATCCTTTGCCGTCTGAATATACCGGGCCGGTTTCACCAGAGACGGCGAATAGTGGGTCAGCCACATGCGCCGCGGATGAGCGTCCGCGCCCAGCTGCGCCGCCTCGGTGAAGGTCATGTGCCGGTACTCCCTGGCCTTCGCGGCCTTTTCTTTTTCCCCGTACATGCCTTCGCAGATGAAAAGATCAGCATCCTGTGCCATCTGCGCGATGACAGGAATCGGCCGGGAATCGGTGCAGTACGTGACTTTGAGTCCGCGCCGCTCCGGCCCCAGCACCATGTCGGGTGTCAGCAGGCGGTCTCCGTCCTCGACGGTCATGCCGTGCTGAAGGCGGTTCCAGTATTTCTGCGGAATTCCTTCCTCAGCTGCCCGCGCGGCTTCAAACTTTCCGGCGCGCGGAATGCGGACCGAGTACCCGTAGCAGGTCACCCGGTGCTGCACATGAAACGCGTCGATGGCAAATTCTCCCATCCGCAGATGTTCTTCCGGCTCCTCCAGTTCCTGCAGGATCACCGGGAACGGCAGTTCCGGCGCAATCACGCGCAGAGACGCCACGATTTTCTTCAGTCCCTTCGGCCCGATGATGGTCACCGGATCCGTGCGGTCGGCGTTGCCGATCGTCAGCAGGATCCCCGGCAGCCCGGCCACATGATCTGCGTGATAGTGCGTCAGGCAGATCACATCAATATCGTGAAAACTCCAGCCCTTCTCGCGGATCGCGATCTGGGTTCCTTCGCCGCAGTCGATCAGCAGACTGTGGCCGTTACATTTCAGCATCAGCGAGGTGAGCCATCTGCCCGGCAGTGGCAGCATTCCGCTGGTGCCGAGAAGACATACATCAAGCATTCCCGTTCCCCGGCAGTTGTTTCTCGGAAAGAAGCGCCATCAGAATGGCGTCCTCTTCCGGCTCTTCATAGTACTTTCTGCGCACGCCGGCCTGTGTGAACCCTATGTGCTCGTACAGGTTCCGCGCGGCCTGGTTGCTCTCCCTGACTTCCAGGAAAAACTTCGCGGCGCCCGCCTTTTCGCTCTGCTTTATCAGCTCCTCTAGAAGCCTCGTCGCGATGCCCTGTCCGCGGAACTCTTCCTCGACACAGATGCGGGCAATGTCGGCCTCATCCGCCGCGCGCACACTCTGCGCGTACGCGACCGGCCGGCAGTCCTGAAGCGCCACCAGCATCAGCTTTCTTTCGTTGTCCAGGTCTTTTTCGAAATCCTCTTCGCTCCACGGTCTGGAGAACACTCTCGCCTCGATGGCAGCGGCCCATGACAGATCCGACCGGCGCATCGTACGAATCAGCAGCATATCACGCCTCTTTTCCCGCCGGATTTCCTGCTTCCCGGCGCTTGCGCTCCGCCTGGCTTAAGCGCAGGTATTCCGGCGCCATCTCGTCGGAGGAAATCAGCTTTCCTTCCCTTGCCATCTGCTCCGCCGCCAGCGCGACACCGGCCGCTCTTGCATACGAAAGGGCCGGCGGGCACACCCGCACGTCAATCCCCGCCGCTTCAAGTGCCGGCAGCACGACCTTCACGCCGTCACCGGTCAGAAGCACCGGTTTGCCGGCTTCCTGCAGCCGAGCCGCCAGATCCTGCGCCGAAATAACGCATTCGGCCAGTTCTTCCGTGAGCGCCCCGTCTTTCCCGGCGCTGTAGCCCGCCGCATACACATGCTGCCGTCTCGCATCAATCAGCGGCACAATCAAGCGGTCCGCGGCCGGTCCGATGGCAAATGCCATGCCGTACAGCGTCGGAACCGAAGCCATCTTCGTCTCAAACGGCAGCGCAATTCCCTTGCCCGTGGCCGCCCCGATGCGGAGCCCCGTAAAGGAACCCGGGCCTCTTGAAACCGCCACCGCGTCCAGCTCATCAGGCTTCGTGCCGGTCATGGCGCACATCGCGTCGATCATCGGCAGCAGCGTCTGGCTGTGTGTCTGTTTATTCTGAAGCGTAAACTCCGCGACCACTTTTCCGTCCTGCGTCAGAGCGCAGGAGGCAGATTCCGTCGCACTTTCAATCGCCAGTATTTTCATCTTCTTTGTCCGTCACCGTGATCTTCCGGTAATCAAATCCCTTGTCAAGATCTTTCTGAATCGTCACAAAACGGGTCCCTTCCGGCAGCAGTTCCTCCACCTGAGAGCCCCACTCGACAAGACATACGCCATCCGCGTAAAAATATTCCTCGTAGCCGATTCCTTCCAGTTCCGAAGGATCGCCCAGCCGGTACACATCAAAATGATACAGAGGAAGCCGTCCGCCCTCATAGATCTGAAGGATGGTAAATGTCGGCGAATTCACCGGCTCCGTGATCCCGAGGCCCTTTGCGAACCCCTGCGTAAACACAGTCTTTCCGACGCCGAGGTCCCCGTCAAGGCAGTAGATTTCGCCCGGCCTGGCCATCCGGCCGAATTTCTCGCCGGCCTCTGCTGTTTCCCTGGCGCTGTGTGTCTCGATTACCGTCATGCTAAAGTCCTTTCACAAGCGCATATTCAACTTGAAATTATAGCAGAGGCCATTTCTCATTGCAACAGAGCCGGGATTATGGTATTTTTGATTTGAATATCCTCACGCAGGAGGTGACCAGTATGAACGATTACAAGGATTACAATCAGCAGAACTACGATCCGCAGTCAGACTATTACCGCAATTATCGTCCGGACGGCGGGCATCCGAAGGATAAAATGGCCACCGCTTCGCTGGTCTTCGGAATCCTCGGATTTTTCGGCATATCTTTTCTGATTCCGGGAATCATCTGCGGCATTCTGGCCGTGGTGCTCTCCGGCGCATCCCGCTACAACACAGGCAGATGGCACGGAGCTTCCGTCGCCGGCATGATTCTGGGAATCATCGCGGTGATCGGCACATTTGTCCTCCTCTCGATGGCGCTGCAGATTTTAAGCGACCCGGAGATGATGAGTCAGGTCAATCAGCTGATGCAGTATTACATGGGCAGGACCGTCTGAACTTAAAAGTCCGTCCGAACAGTTTCAGAAAGTAAAAAAAGATTTCCGCCCGCTGCCGTAAGGGTTTGCGGACGGAAATCTTTTTTATGTACAGGCGGATCGGCCGTCATCTGTCATTTCTTTTCTTCTTTGCCGTCTTCCGGAACAAAGGCGTTGTAAATCACGCGGATGGCCTCTTCAAAGTATTTGTTGCGCACGCCGATGATGATGTTCAGCTCACTGGAGCCCTGGTCGATCATGCGGATGTTGATCTTCGCCGCAGACAGAGCGGAAAAGATCTTGCTGGCGCATCCGGAATTGTTCTTCATGCCGCGGCCTACGATGGCGATCAGCGCGAGGTTGCTCTCCATCTCGATGGTGTCCGGCTTCACCGCGCGGTGCAGCTGTGCCAGGACGCGCTGTTCCTTGTCGATGAACGCATCCTGCTCGACAAAGATGGTGCAGGTATCGATTCCGGACGGCATGTGCTCGATGGAGATGTGATTGTCCTCGAACACCTGCAGAACCTTGCGGCAGAATCCGATCTCGGAGTTCATCATGTCCTTGTCGATGCTGATGGAGACGAATCCCTTCTTTCCCGCGATGCCGGTGATGATGTACTCCGGCGTGTGGCAGGTGGTTTCGACGATCAGTGTTCCCTTGTCCTCAGGGCGGTTCGTGTTGCGGATGTTGATCGGGATGCCCTCGCTGCGAACCGGGAAGATTGCCTCCTCGTGCAGAACCGAGGCGCCCATGTAGGAAAGCTCGCGCAGTTCGCGGTATGTCAGAACGTCGATGACGCGCGGATTTTTCACAAGGCGCGGGTCCGCTGCCAGGAATCCGGACACGTCGGTCCAGTTCTCGTAGAGATCGGCGTGGATGGCGCGGGCGATGATGGATCCTGTGATGTCCGAGCCGCCGCGGGAGAATGTCTTGATCCGGCCGTCCGGCATGGCGCCGTAGAAGCCCGGGATCACGGCTGTTCTGACAGCTGACAGACGCTCTGCAAGTTTCCGGTCGCTCTCCTCCTCGAGGAAATTGCCGTCCTTGTCAAAGCAGATGACCGTCGCTGCGTCCACGAACTCAAAGCCGAGATATTTCGCCAGGATCTTGCCGTTGAGATACTCGCCGCGGGATGCCGCGTAATCGACGCCGCTCTGGCTCTCAAAGCGCTTGTGGATCTCCTCGAAGTCGCGGGACAGATTCAGATCAAGCCCAAGTCCTGTGATGATCTCTTCAAAGCGGCTGCGGATCTGACGGAATGTCCGGTCAAAATTCTTTCCCTGCGCCGCCTCTTCATAGCAGCGGTACAGAAGATCCGTCACCTTTGTGTCATCTTTGGAGCGCTTGCCCGGCGCGGAGTCGACCACATAGCGGCGCGACGCATCCGCGCGGATGATTGCACCGACCTTTTTGAACTGCTCTGCACTTGCCAGAGAACTTCCGCCAAACTTCGCGACCTTCAGTAATTCGTCCTTCATACTGTCCCTTTTCCTCTCAATTCTAAGAATTCATCTTCTGCCGGTTTCCGGCTCTTTCAGGCCATGCGGAGCACCTTGACGGTCTTCAGCTTCTCGGCCGCTGCCTTCAGGTCCCCCACCTTCACAGCGGACACGGCAATGCCGGCTTCACCCGGCTTTACGCCGTGGATTTCCTTCAGCACCGGCAGGCACTTTCTCGCCTCTTCCAGAGACTCCTCCGGAAGCCGGATGAAAGCAGCTGTCGTCGTCTCATCCTCCGGCACCAGCGCGGCCTTTCCGGCAAATGAAAGATTACGCTTCGGCAGGCCGGCGCTGCGCACGCATTCGACGACATCGCAGGCCACTGCACTGGCAGTCGGATACTTTCCGGCGCCGGCGCCCGTGAAGAGCAGATTGCCGACCTGATCCCCGTGGACGTGCACGCCGTTGATGACATCATCGACATAGTACAGCTGTGAATCCCGGCCGAGCATCGTCGGCGCCACATGGCAGCTGACGCCGTCATCCGCGAAGTCCGCCGCGGCGATCAGTTTGATCTTCATGTCCCACTCCGCCGCATAGCGCATATCCTCGCGGGTGATCTGCGCGATGCCTTCCGTCGGAACGTCCTGATAGCGGACCTGCTTTCCGGTTACAATCGACGCAAGAATGGCGATCTTGCGGCAGGCGTCCCACCCGTCCACATCCGCGGACGGATCGCGCTCGGCGTAGCCGAGGCTCTGGGCATCTTTGAGCATTTCGCCGTAGGTGCTGCCCTCGCGCTCCATGCGGGTCAGAATATAGTTGGTCGTTCCGTTTAAAATTCCGGCGATCCTGTCGATCCGGTCTGCGCTCAGACAGTCTCTCAGCGGACGGATGATCGGGATGCCGCCGCCCACCGCCGCCTCGAACAGAAACAGCACATTGTGCTCAGCTGCCGTTTTCAGCAGTTCCGGGCCGTATTCTGCCACAAGTGCCTTGTTGGACGTGCACACCGACTTGCCGGCTTCAAGTGCCCGCTTCACGAAGTCATACGACGGCTTCAGGCCGCCCATGACCTCGACGACAACGGAAACCTCCGGGTCTGACACGATTTTTTCATAGTCGTGAACCAGCACCTTTTCGACCGGCTGTCCCGGGAAGTCCCGCAGATCCAGCACATATTTGATCTCAATCGCCTCGCCGGCACTTGTGCTCACCCGCGCGCTGTTCTTCGTGAGAACGTCATACACGCCGGACCCCACCGTGCCGTATCCGAGTATTGCAACTTTTGCCATGAATTTGTCATCCTTTCCTGGGTATTGTATACACGCCGCATCAGCCACGGGCCAGTATCTTCAGATACCGCACGCCCTGAAGCCGTTCGATCTCCGCGATCATTTCAGAGGAATCGCCGGCGCCCGGAAGAATCTCGACGGAAATCGTGAGGGACGCCACGCCGTTGACCGGAATGGTCTGATGAATCGTGAGAATGTTGACGCCATACGACGCCAGCGTTTTCATGACAAGAGACAGCATCCCGGGCTGATCCTCCATCGACATGACAAATGTCAGGGTGCTGCCGTGCAGATTGTCTCTGAGCGGGAAGATATCGTCCTTGTACTTGTAGTAGGAACTCCGGCTGATCCCGACGCGGGCGGTCGCCTCGGCGATCGTCATATCCTCGTTTTCCAGCATGGAATTCACTTTCGCCACTTCCAGCAGTATTTCCGGAAGTGCTTTTTTTCTGACGACATAGTATTTCTTTTCTTCTTCCATCAGGACCTGCTCCTGTTTTGATTCCGCCGGTCTGTCCGCCTTGGGCGTACAACTGTACCGCGTAGAAAGAATCTTACCACGTACGTATGGCAAACGCAACGGTTTATCGCGCAGATCTGCCATTATTTGACATTTGTCATCGAATCTGCTTTGATTTTGTTCAGATGACGGGTCCGATTGCCAGCCTGAACCTGCGGTCCAAAGGGGGTCCGGCTTTACATCAGCGGAGGAAATTGCATGAACAAAACTCTTCGAGGCTGTTTTCTGGCTCTGGCAGGCGGAATCTGCTGGGGTATATCCGGTTCGGTGGGGCAGTATCTCTTCACGGTTCAGCGCATGGACAGCCGCTGGCTGGTTCCGATCCGTCTGGGCTGCGCCGGGATTCTTCTCTTTCTGTACTGTCTTTTCAGAAACCGCGAGGCGCTTTTTGGCGTGTGGCGCGACAGGATCTGTCGGCGCGAGCTCGTCGTCTACGGGCTTTTCGGCGTCGCATTCAGTCAGTTCTTCTATTTTCTCACCATTCAGCTTGCCAGCGCCGCGATGGGGACAATTCTGCAGGACCTCGGGCCTGCGTTCATCCTGATCGCCATCTGCATATCCGCACACCGCTTCCCGAAGCTGCGCGAGATCATCAGCCTTGTGCTTGCCCTTGTGGGTGTGCTGCTCCTGGCTTCTCACGGCAGCCCCGCAGCGCTTTCCGCCTCGGCGATGGCGCTTCTCACCGGCATCGCCTCCGGCGTCTGCGTGGCCATCTACAACCTGGCGCCCGTGCACCTCTCGCGCCAGTATCCGATGCCTGTGATGCTTTCCTGGGCTTTCCTGATGGGCGGCGCCTTTTTCGCGCTGTTCTTTCACATCTGGACCATCGGGTACGTACCGGACGCAGCCGGACTTGCCGGCATCGCCTGTGTCGTCATCGTCGGCAACATCCTGGCGTTCAGCCTGTACATGACCGGCGTGAAGGCCGCCGGTCCCGTGAAAGCCGTCCTCTTCGGCTTCTCCGAGCCCGTCACCGCCGCCATCCTGACCGTCGCCGTCTTCCACGGCACCTTCAACCTGTTTGATCTGGCAGGCTTTATCTGCATCTTCATCATGCTCGTGCTGACGGCGCAGAAATAAGGCCGGAGAGAGATGCGGAAGGGCCAGTGGTGAACGAGCGGGCGGCAGTCATCGGAAACAAGTTTGTTTCTCATTCCCGGTGCGTCCCGGGGCTTTCTGACAGGCGGTTGTCACCGGAAAACAAGCTGGGCGGCGTTTCCGATGCGCTTCCGGGGCTTGCTGGCAGGCGGCGCTCATCGGAAAACAAGCCAGGCGACAAATCCGGTGCGCCCCGCACGTGTTCAGGCAGCCGCCAGTCATCGGATAGCAAGTTTGCGGCATTTCCGGTGATTTTTTTTGCCCTTTTCTGCTCGTTATGTCATCGGGATTAAGTGAAGCGCTTGCATAGATGACATCTTCCCCTAATTCAGGGCAAAAAGAGCACCGGAAACTTGTTTTTTTTGTATTTTTGCTGCCCGGGCAGCCCTGATTTCCCGGAAGTGTCACCGGAAATCAACAAAAACTTGCTTTTAGCTGCCTTTCGGCTGCCGGAAAACTGCCGGACAGTTGTTGACAAGTTGTCGGGCAGCTGCCGGCATTTGTTGGCAGGCCGAGGAGTCACCGGAAAGTCGGGAAAATCGGCTCCCGATGCGCATTTTTGGTGAACTTCCGGATGGAGTCAGCAAAATTGACTTGAAAGCAGGATCCCGGTGCGCAATTCAGGCAAAATTCTCGGATAGAGGCACCAAAAACAAGAAAGAAAGGCAATCCCGATGCCGAATAGTCCGACATGGGGCTGAAATAAGCATCGGGATTATCACAAACTTGTTTTCCGCTGACTGCCGGGCTGTCCAGCAAGTTATGGCGTCATCGGAAATTTGCTTCTTCTGATCCCCGGTGACCCGTGCCCTGAAATGTCATCAAAAATCAACTTTCAATCAATTTCCGATGACCACAGACCGCGAAAAAATCCCATCCACGAAAGCCAATAAAAAAGAGCATCGGGAATAAGCAAGTTAAGCTTTTCCGATGCCCCAGAAGATTTACAACACTTCTAGAAATTTTACGTGCTGCCCTCCAAAAGAAGTCAAAAATCCCCTTATTCGTCCCCTGCTTTCTTCCCTGTGCTCTTCCAGATCAGGTAGGCAGAGATCAACGGGTCGATGTTGCCGTCGAGCACGCTGTCGGCATTTGTGATGGCCTTGTTGGTGCGGTGATCCTTGACCATGGTGTAGGGCTGCAGGACGTAGGAGCGGATCTGGCTGCCGAAGTTGATGTCCTTGACATCGCCGCGGATACCGGCCGCCTTCTCTTCATTTTCCTGCTGTTTTAACAGGAACAGTTTGGCCTTCAGCATCTGCATGGCCTTGTCCTTGTTCTGGTGCTGGGAACGCTCGTTCTGGCACTGAACAACGATGCCGGTCGGCAGATGGGTGATGCGGATGGCCGAAGAAGTCTTGTTGATGTGCTGGCCGCCGGCGCCGCTGGCGCGGTAGGTATCGATGCGCAGGTCGTCTGGGTTGATCTCGACGTCAACATCCTCCTCGATGTCCGGCATCACGTCGGCCGAGCAGAAAGATGTCTGGCGCTTGCCCGCCGCGTTGAAAGGCGAGATGCGGACCAGGCGGTGAATGCCGTGTTCGCTGCGAAGCAGTCCGTACACGTTATCGCCGTTGATCTGAAGCGTCACAGCCTTGATGCCGGCCTCATCGCCTTCCTGGTAGTCCAGAACCTCATAGCTGAAACCGTGCTTGTCGGCCCAGCGCGTGTACATGCGATAGAGCATGGAGCACCAGTCCATGGCCTCCGTGCCGCCGGCGCCGGCGTGAAGCGTCAGGATCGCATTGTAGGAATCATACGGTCCCGAGAGCAGCGTCTGAATTTCCACGCTCTCCAGCTCATCGCTGAAGTTCGCGATCGCCTCCTCGATGTCGCCGGCAAGGGACTCGTCATCCTCTTCCTCGGCCATCTCGATCATCGTCTCCAGATCTTCCAGTCCGCTCTTCAGGCTGTCATACTCGGTAAATGCCTTTTTCAGAGAATTCAGCTCCTTCATGGCCTTCTGGGACTTTTCCGCGTCGTCCCAGAAGCCCTGCTCCTGCATGTTGAGCTCCATCTCCTCGATCTTGCGCTGCTTCGTGTCCAGATCCAGTGACTTGCGGATACGCTCCATCACCGGTTTGAAGTCTTCTATCTGTGCTTTATACTGATCAAGCGAAACCATCAGCTGTTCTGACCTCCGTATAACTTTCTTCCGTGGCAGTTCTTGTACTTCTTGCCCGAGCCGCACGGACATGGATCATTGGGGTAAATCTTTCTCGTCACGCGGCGTATCTGCTTTTTCGGCGCTTCCTCGCTGCGGTTGGTGGTGACAGGCTGAGCCACCTGCTCGCGCTGCACCTTCTCCTCCACGCGGATATGCATGAGCACGCGCACAGTATCTTCCGCGATGCCGGCCGTCATCTCATTAAACATGGCAAATCCTTCGTTGCGGTACGCAACAACCGGATCCTTCTGCGCATAGGCGGCCAGGCCGATGCCCTGACGCAGCTGGTCCATGTCGTCGATGTGGTTCATCCACTTCTGGTCCACGACCTTCAGCAGAACCACGCGCTCAATCTCACCGACCTGACTCTGATCCGGCCACTGTGCTTCCTTGTCCTCAAAGAGTTTGACGGCCTTTTCCTGAAGACTCTTCGTCAGCGCCTCTTTGGATTTGATTTCATCAGACTGGCGCACCGGATCAAGCGGAACAACCGGCAGAAGCACGCGGTTTAATGACTCGTAATCCCAGTCGGATTCCGAAGCATCCGCATTGATGCAGCGGTTGACGGCGGACTCGACATAATCTCTGACCATGCCCAGAATCGTCTCGTGCATGTCGGCATTTTCCAGGACTTTGCGGCGCTCTGCGTAAATCAGCTCGCGCTGCTCGTTCATAACCTGGTCGTACTGAAGCAGGCGCACACGGATGCCGTAGTTGTTGGTCTCGATGCGCTTCTGAGCGGTCTCGATGGCCTTGGAAAGCATCTTGTGCTCGATCCGGTCGTCCTCGCCCACGCCCAGCGTCTCGAAAACTTTCATGAGACGTTCCTGGCCGAACAGACGCATCAGATCGTCCTCCAGCGAGATGTAGAACTGCGATTCGCCCGGATCGCCCTGACGGCCGGAACGGCCGCGCAGCTGGTTGTCGATTCGTCTGGACTCGTGGCGCTCCGTGCCGATAACCTTCAGGCCGCCGGCGGCTCTCGCCTCGTCGTCCAGCTTGATATCGGTGCCTCGGCCGGCCATGTTCGTGGCGATGGTCACGGCGCCGTGATGGCCCGCATCCGCGATGATCTGCGCCTCGAGCTCATGGTATTTGGCATTTAACACATTGTGCTGGATGCCGCGGCGCTTGAGCATGCCGGAGAGAAGTTCGGACGTCTCGATCGAAATCGTGCCGACCAGAACCGGCTGTCCTTTTTCGTGCGCTTCGCAGACTGCATCGATGACAGCTTTGTATTTGCCCTTCTTGGTCTTGTAGACCGCGTCGTTCAGGTCTTTGCGGATGACCGGCTTGTTGGTCGGGATCACAACGACGTCCATGTTGTAGACTTCCCGGAATTCCTGCTCTTCTGTCAGAGCAGTACCGGTCATGCCGGCCTTCTTCTCAAACTTGTTGAAGAAGTTCTGGAACGTGATCGTCGCAAGAGTCTTCGACTCTCTCTTGACCTTGACGTGCTCTTTCGCCTCGATGGCCTGGTGCAGACCATCGGAGTAGCGGCGCCCCGGCATGACACGGCCGGTGAACTCATCGACGATCAGAACCTCGTCGTCCTTCACGATATAGTCCTTGTCGCGGAACATCAGGTTGTTCGCGCGCAGGGCCAGGATCACGCAGTGCTGGATTTCCAGGTTCTCGGGATCCGCGTAGTTGTCGATGTGGAAGAACTTCTCCACCTTGTGGATGCCGGCTTCCGTGAGGGTGACGATCTTGTCCTTCTCGTCTACCACGAAGTCGCCGTCTTCCTCGAACGTCTCGCCCATGATGGCGTCCATCTTGGAGAGATCGTGATACGTGCCGCGCTTCATCTGATGCGCCAGCACGTCGCAGAGTTCATAGAGCTGCGTCGACTTGCTGCTCTGTCCGGAGATGATGAGCGGCGTTCTCGCCTCATCGATCAGGACCGAGTCAACTTCATCGATGATACAGTATTTCAGGCCGCGGAGCACGCACTGCTCTTTGTAAATCGCCATGTTGTCGCGCAGGTAGTCAAACCCGAGTTCATTGTTCGTGACATAGGTGATGTCGCAGTTGTAGGCCGCCTTGCGCTCTTCGCTTGTCATGTCGTGCAGCACGACGCCCACGGACAGGCCCATCCACTCGTGGAGCTTGCCCATCCACTCGGCGTCACGCTTGGCCAGGTAATCGTTGACCGTGACGATGATCACGCCTTCACCGGTCAGTGCATTCAGATACGCCGGCAGTGTGCAGACAAGCGTCTTGCCTTCGCCGGTCTTCATCTCAGCGATACGTCCCTGATGCAGGATAATGCCACCGATCAGCTGAACGCGGAAATGCTCCATACCAAGCACTCTCTTGCCGGCCTCCCGCACGGCGGCATACGCCTCCGGCAGAATATCATCGAGCGTCTCGCCTTTTGCCAGTCTTGCCTTGAATTCCGCTGTCTTTGCTTTGAGCTCGTCATCCGTGAGCTTCTGCATGGCCGGACGCAGCTTCTCGATCTTGTCAACAATCGGACGGATCCGCTTCAGCTCATGATCGCTGTGCGTTCCGAAGATTTTCTCACCAAATCCCATTCTTGCAGCAGTCCCTTCTTCAAACCGGAGCGCCCGCAAAACCCGCATTCACCGCCGGTTCCGGCATTCCGTGTTCCTTCATTTCATTCTGGTTATGGCCTGCGCCAGCCGCAGCGGACACACTTAGCCATAATGTCATGATGATATCACACTTCCCGGCGCTTGTCATCTTCCGCTGTGGCAAATGCAGAAATCGAGCAGGAGGAGTGATTCGCCGCTTACGCGTCGCTTCATGCTCATTTCCGTTGCCGTGCCTGAAGCAAGAGCAGTTTGGCCTGCAAGCAGTCCAACTGCTCTTCGCTTCGGCACTGGCTTATGCGCTCAAAAAAGGCGTGTGAAAAACGATT
>OMUP01000200.1 GCA_900314255.1 uncultured Lachnospiraceae bacterium
ACCCGCTGGGGAACGCAGCGCATGACCGATTTTCTGCGCCACTACGCGTACCGCTTCTCGGACTGGGGCATCTTTGACTACGGCCGGAGGAACTACCCGGAGTGCGGGACAAAAGTGTACCACGTCCGGTATGACAAATGGGCTGTGAACGGCCGCGATCTTGTCCTGGCGGGCGGATTTTCAGGCGGCGAAAGTTTCACGGAGTTTGGAAATGCAAAGTCCGTGCGGCTCACGGTCCGTTTCCCAGAAGAAGCGGGCGCTCTGTACGTGACCCTGTGGCTTGATGACAAGCCGGCGTCGCCTTTCATCGAGTCAGGCGCACTGCTTATGCCGCTTGCAGGGGAGGATTTGCGGTTTTTCATCAATAAAAACGGCGTAATGATCGATCCCAAAACCGATATCGCCAGGAACGCAAACCACTGTTTCTATGCGATGGAAAATGGCCTCGCGGCCAGCAGCAAAGATGGCGCGCGCCTTTGCATTGCGGCGCCGGACACGCCGCTTCTGTCGATCGGTCAGGACGCGGTCTATGATTTTCAAAGCGAGTACCAGAAGACTGATCCGACACTGTACTTCAATCTGTTCAACAACATGTGGGGCACGAACTTCCCGCAGTGGATCGAAGGAAGCTTTGAATACCGCTTTGCTGTTCAGCCGCTTCCCGGGAACGCGCCGGAAGAGCTTCTTGCCAGATGTCAGCAGCTGACAGACGAGTGCGCCGGCATGGCAGATGCCGCGCGGTATATTTCTGACTGTGCTGCCGGCGGCCGGCTGCCGGATTTCGGCCCGGACATGCAGCTTCTCGGGATCCATCCGCAGGGAGAGGAATACCGCATTTCCGTGCGGAACCTGTCCGGCAGGTCCGGAAGACAGCCCGCCTGCTGGCCGGGATATGAACTGCAGGAATGCGATTATTTCGGGCGGAAGAGGGGCTTAGGAAACAAGGGTAAAAAGGTTGAATTTGAAAAACGGCCCTACGGGCTGTATGTCTTCCTTGCCAGAAAACAGAAAAAATAATTCATGGCGTAATCAGAAACAAATCAATACATCACACGAGGCTGTGAAAAGACGGAGCGCATCCGGATTTTCACAGCCTTTTTTGGCCGGGAGCCGGGGCGGGGCTATTTTGAAATCAAAGCTTGAGGCCAGTCCAGGGGTTTGCTGTCAGCAAAAACTGACAATCAGTTGATTTCCGGTGATTACCGCTGATGAGATCATGGCGGCGGGCAGCAAAATTGACAGTTTATGGATTTCCGATGACGTTTTCGGCAGAAGCAAGGCTTGCCAGTCAGCAAAATAATAAAAAAGCAAGTTTCCGGTGCTCTTTTTGGCCTGAATCCGGGGAAGACGTCATCGATACAAGTATTTTATCCGAATCCGATGACAGAATGACCAAGAAGGGGCTGAAAAGAGCACCGGAAATGCCACGAACTTGCTTTTCGATGATTGACGCCTGACTGCAAGCCCCGGAAGTGCATCGGAATCGCCGCCAAACTTGCTTTCCGATGATCAGAGGCTTGTCAGAGAGTTGAGGCAGTCAATGTTTTCTAGGGGGTATCCGTCTCAATTTTTTTAACCATTGCGCTTCCGGTGATTATTTATGCCATAATGGTTTAAACACTTAAACGAAGGAGGCGAAGGCGTGACTCAGGATGAGGAGATAAGGCAGCTGGCCGGCGAGATCAGCGGTTCGCAGAAAATTCTGACGGCGATGGGCGATGAAATGCGGCAGCATCTGATTCTTGTCATGATGACGAGCGGGGACTGCAGCGGAATGCGCGTCAACGACATTGCCGCGAAGACTTCTCTGTCGAGGCCGGCTGTGTCTCACCATCTGCAGATTCTCAAAGATGCGGGGCTTGTAAAGATGCGGCGGGAAGGAACGAAAAACTATTATTATTTCAATGAGGACACAGGTGCGCTTGACGGGCTGATTCGGATGCTGGAGCACGCCAGAAATCTCATGCGCGCGCTTCCGGACAGGAGCGGCTATGATTAAGGTGAGGGTCCTTCCGTGCGGGAGCACCGTCGTCGACGAGGCGCTTCCCTTCTCGGATAAGTCGAAAAATCCGCTCGCGTTCACAGGACTTTTCCGCGG
>OMUP01000199.1 GCA_900314255.1 uncultured Lachnospiraceae bacterium
GGGTCGTCCAATTCTTGTCTTTCCAACTCAGGATGGGCGTTTCTTTGACTATGAGAACCAGGGTATGATCGATATTTTGAAACCTTTTATTGATAAAGGTGAGATTCAGGTCTTCTGCTGCGACTCTGTTGACAAGGAAGGCTGGAGTCCTAGTGATCTGAGTGTTGAACATCGTACATATATTATTGAACAGTACTATTTCTATATCGTCAATGAGCTTGTGCCTCGTATTTTTGAGATCAATTCCAATGGCGGGGACTATGCCGATGGCATTTATACGACTGGCTGTTCTTTAGGCGCTAGCCATGCTTTAAATATGATGTTAAGAACACCAGATGTCTTTACCGGATGCATTTGCTTAAGTGGCTATTATGATTCGGATCTGTTCTTTGGCGATTATCATGATGATATCATCTATCGTAATTCACCAGTTCAGTATATCAATGGCATGAGCTATGATCATCCATTTGCGCAAAAATATCGTGAAAGCCGTATCATCCTCTGCTGCGGGCAGGGGGCCTGGGAAGATGAGATGATCCGCAGTGCTTCACGCATGAGAGAATTATTTGATGCCAAAGATATTCCCGCTTGGGTCGACTTCTGGGGGTATGATGTCAACCATGACTGGGACTGGTGGCGCATTCAGATCTCATACTTTATGGCACACATTTTATATGATGATTAATTAAAAAGAGGGGGATACCATTTATATGAACGTTATCTTTATTTCACCGCATTTTCCATATTATTACTACAACTTCTGTGATCGTTTGAAAAAGCGTGGTGTGACTGTGCTTGGTATTGGGGACACACCATATGAAAACATTTCACAGCAGACAAAAGACAGCTTGAATGAATATTATTATGCCAAATCATTAGAAGACTATGATTCTGTTTATAAAGCTGTGGCTTACTATATTAGTAAGTTTGGCCGTATCTCATGGATCGAAAGTGAAAATGAATACTGGCTGATGACCGAAGCCCATTTACGTACAGACTTCAATGTCACGACCGGTCCTAAGCTTGATCGTATGGGTGAACAGCGCTATAAGTCAAAAATGAAGGCTGTTTATCAGAAAGCCAATATTCCTGTGGCACCTTATTGTGTCTTGGAATCTTTAGATCAGGGCCTATCTTTTGCGAGAGACCATGGTTATCCATTAGTTGTCAAACCAGATAATGGTATGGGTGCAAGTGATACACATAAATTAAAGAATGATGATGATTTTATCAACTTCTATCAGAACAAACAGAAAGATGTTCCTTATATCTGTGAAGTCTGCATCCCTGGTCATGTCGAAACATTTGAAGGGATCACGGATTCGAAAGGAAAGATCCTTGTTTGTACATCTCATGTCATGGTCAATCAGGTCATGGATAATGTCAATGAACAGAAGGATACGATCTTCTATTCTCAGCCGGTTGAAGGCAAGGATATTTATACGGTCGGCAATGCCACTGTTCAGGCGTTCCAGGCCAAAGGGCGTTTCTTCCATTTCGAGTTCATGAGACTTGATGAAGATCATCGTGAACTTGGTAAGAAAGGTGACCTATTAGGTCTTGAAGTCAATATGCGTGCTCCAGGGGCTTACATTCCAGAAATGATGAACCTCTGTTACGATATTGATGTGTATACGATCTGGGCTGACATGATCTTATATGATAAGTGCTATTATGAGATCAAGAGAAAGCATTGGGTCGCTTATGCTGGTCGTCGTAATAATAAGTCTTATGCTTATCGTGATCAGGAACTTTATGACCTTTATGGTAAGAACATCAGCTTCCAGGCGGAAGTGCCAGCGGCTTTAGCAGAAGCCATGGGTAATCATATCTATGTCTTTAGAGCTGATTCTTATGAAGAAATGAAGAAAATCGCCGACTCGATCCTTTTACCAGCGGGTGATCGTGCAAAGATCTTAGCACGTAAAGAAGCTGAAGCTCGTGAAAAAGAAGCACAGGAATTAGAGGCCAAAGCAAGAGAAGCACGTGAACGTGCTCAGGAAGCCAAAAAATTAGCAGATTCTTTTGATTAATACGAAGTCCTTAACGGGACTTCTTTTGCATTTATGAGACTTTTTTAAAAAGGAGCCAATGGCGTCAATTTAACAGTCTGCTGTTATCTTGACGCTTTTATTTTCTCGATTTTATTCCATCGTGTGCTAAAATATGAATCAGGAATAATTTAGTCATTATGATTCAGGAAAAAAGGGCGCAAAGGCCCTGTCGTAAAATAGCCGTTTTTTAAAAATTGCCTATTTTACCAGCATTTCTTAACTACTTCCTAACAGTTTTATAAATGCCTTTGAATCTTATAACTTTAGCGTGTTCCCTGCCGTCGATTCTATACCTGTTTTTCGGTGGCGATACAACGTATTTATTCCATCTTGGGTAGTGCCTATCTCGTCGGATAGGTACTTTTATTTTGTTAAGCAGTTCTATGACAGTTGTTATTGCATCCCTTATCTTTCGCTTCCTTCCGTTCAGGATCCCATCCAGTATTCCCTGTTTCCTGAGGACGTCGATCATCTGCTGAGTATTAACCTCATACTGATACTTGTCAGCATTGCCTTCAGACTTACTGATCAAATAGACATTTCTGAGTACATCATCAATCTCCTTGCCGATGATGCCAAAGATGCTCATCATGAATATCTTTCCCATTATGCAGCATTCCGCAATATTAAGATCGGCAGAGATGTGCCTTTCTATTTCGAGTATGCTTTTCATATTTTTATAATCGGTTTCGATGCCCCACCTGCGGGAGTAAAGATCAATTATGTCTTCCGCAGAGAACTCGTCCTTCGAAAGATTAGTGAAGTATAAAAGCTCTGCAGTCACTTCTTCTCCATCCTTGTCAGTATATTTGTATCTGTGACGCACCACTCGGATCCTGATTGACTCATTCTCCTTGAAGTATGCCTCGCATTCAGGATACTTCGAGAGCTCCTTGAAGGCCGCCTTGTAAGGGGTGACCTCAATCACTTCGTCATCCGACTTCATTTCCCTTACCAGATTCTTGTAGAAGTTCTTCTTGCCTCGGATGCAGTATTTCATGCCCATATACTCGACAAAGCTGAAGATCTTTAGTGATGGATAATATCTGTCCGCAAGCAGAAGATACTTGCCGGGATCGTCAGTCACGTGGTTCTTCAGCGTATAAAGATGGTTCATGCACATCGGTATCTCCGAATAGTTGAAGTTATTATAGGTGAAGTCAATAATATTGCCGTTGAGCACATCGTAAAGCATGGCCAGCTTCATTTTGCGCTTTGCATCCTCAATCTGATCGGCAATTGAAAGCTTGCCGTTTCCTCTCAGCGTATAGTAGCGGATGGCTTCAGGCGTGTTTGGCACTTCGATAGTTGTTCCATCCTCAGCCACCACGATGTAGCCGTTCAGCTTCTTTACAAGACCGGACTTATAGAATTCCTTTGAGGACTCCTGAGTAAGATACCTGAAGACATACGGGTTGAGCTTCTTGCCGTTAGCAAAAAGAGCCTGTCTGGATATCCTGTCCCTGAGCCTGCCGACATCGCTGAAGAATGAGTTGAGCTCAAAGCCGGTATTGATTCGATGACGGAACGCAAAGTACATGATGGTGCTCGAGTAGCCGAAGCATCTCTGTCTTGTAAAGTCGACCGGCTTGTTTCTGGCCATTACCCTGGTATCATCGGAATTTATTATCATGGATACCTTATTAACAAAGCTTACGAGAGGGCTGCACTTGTATTCAACAACTTTCTTAACTACTTTCTTCTTAAGAGTCTTCGTCGTCATAGACAAGTCTAGGCTTCTTCTTGGCGAAGGCCGCCTTAA
>OMUP01000135.1 GCA_900314255.1 uncultured Lachnospiraceae bacterium
TCATTTCCGTTGCAATTCCTGTTGCTGACATTTCTCCTCCTTATCCGATCTGCATCGTGTAGTGCGTGAGCGCGCAGATCAGCCCGTCCGTGCGGGCGCACCGCTCAAACGTCAGATCTTCCGCAATCTGTTCCATGTTTTCTTCATCATACTCCACCTGCCGCGAAAACAGGTGAACGGCGTCCATCAGACAGCCCTCCGGCTCCGCCATCACCATCATCTCCAGGGTAAGGCAGAACAGCGCGGTCATCTTGCTCTTGCCGAGCAAGTCGTGATCATAGACCGCCCCGTCAAAATACCTGAAAAGCAGATATCTCGCATACCTGGCAAATGCAGGAGCCAGATCCCCGTGTGCGGTCTCAAACGCCTCCGCCATCTGCGGGAAATGCGAGACGCGCGGCTCTGTGCCGTAATAAGAGCGCATCTTTTTCAGGCAGTCGTCCCACTCAGGCCCGATGCTCTCGAGGTGGCTAAAAAGTTCGAGGATTGCGCCGTTGCGGCTCGCCGCCGCATTGGTGCGAAGCGGTCTCAGGCGCCCGGCAAGTTCTCTGCGCACGCCCTCTCCCCTATCCTGCTCCAGCGCCTGCAGCTTCGCGTCAAAGGCCTTGAAATCATTTTTGTTGGCCGCCATCTGAAGATCTGCCGCCGCGAGCAGCTGCGCCGCAAGGGTCTGAAAGAGCCCGTTGAAGCCTCCCTCCCGATCCGCTGCCTCAAGCATGACATCAAACACCTTCCTCACACGGCTTACGCGGCCGTCCCACTCGGCGTCATACTCATCATCTTCATACGAATCTTCCTGGAGCGGTGCCTCGATCAGGCGCGCCTCATCCGGGGAGGCGCCAAGAACGATTCTGGCTGCTTCTTCACAGGCAAGGCCGATCCCGCTTTCTTTGCGGTCTCCGAAATATTCCGAGAAGCGCGGGAACTGATCGCACACGACGCCGAGCGCCCCGGGACCCGCTTCCTTCACGACTTCGCACAGCCCGTCTGCGTCAAGCAGCGGGCACGCGCCGTCCGGACGCTTTAGATATACCTCGCCGTCCTCGGAAATAAGCGCTGCGCGCAGTTTTTCGCCGAGTTTCCCTGGCATCCGGCGGTATTTTTCCGCCGTCTCATCGTCAAGGCCGACAAGCCACTGCCCGCGGCAGCAGTTGTCGCGGCACGCACCGCCGATACATTTGAATTTCTTATAATATAAAGGTGTGACCAGTTTCATATGTTCCCCTGGGCTGCATTTGCCATTGAATCTGTCAATCAGCCTTGCGGATGACTGATTTGTAACGATCGACCGGCAGATCGGTTTCGCTTTCCGCCTTGTCAAAGACCGCAATCACTTCAACTTCTGTTTCGCCGTCCCGTCCCGGCACGATGACGTGGTCTCCTGTCTTGACGCTTCTGTCGTCGCAGAGATAGTCGTAGCCGCGGCCAGAGGCGGAAAAAAGCACCTTTACGAAGTGCAGCATCCGACCCGCGTCTGTCTTCTGCCCATCCGGCGCTTTCCAGACAAGCTCTTTTGCGCCGATAAAGGCAGTCACATCTTCATCCTGGCAGAACACAAAGCCCTGTTTTTTGTGGGACCAGTCGGCGTAGTTATAGAAAAAGGAGCCGTCATCTCCCGCCGTTTTGATTTCCCGGACAGAGCGGACTTCGAAGGTTATCTTGTCCACGAGCTGGCAGAAATCCGCCTCCGGCATCGTGAGCAGCGTCATCGGCGTCTCTTCTTCGTCCAGCCGTTTCCGCATGTAGATCGTCAGCCGCGCCCGGCCGTTCTTCTCCTCTCGCACGACTCCCTTCAGGCAGCGGGATGCATTGTCCGTCGGAATCTGCAGTTCGCTGACCGGCACATCTCTCACGACATTTGTCTTTTTCACCAGTTCGTGAAAACTTCTGCCAGCCTGCGACAGCTCATCCTGAATGTGCGAAAAGACTGAGCTGTCACCGTAATTATCAAAAGGAAGCCGCTGCCGGATTGCGTAATTGGCCTGCAGCGCAAAACGGTACCGGTAAGCGGCGCAGGCCGGTCCTGCCATCGCCTCCACGCCCGCCAGCCGAAGCGCGGCGTCGGCAAATTTCGAGTCTTTCCTGCCGTGGCACAGCTCAGCCAGAGTTTCGTCATAGACACCCTTGTACAGGTGAACAGCCGTATCTGTCATGGCCGGAACGCCCAGTCCTTTCAGGAACATGTCGCCCAGCTTGTACCTCGATTCCTGCTCACCGCCGGCCGCGCCGATCGAAAACCACCGGAACGCCTCATCGTACTGCGGCTTTCCTCCGCTGCACCGTCCGTAAAAGGCAATGTAGCCGAGCGAGTTGGCAAGATATGACTCCGGCTCCTTTTCAAAAGCTGCCGTCAGGCTGTCGCGCGCCACCATCCAGTCAGACGGGTACATTCCGCCGCCGCTATAGCTTGCATACCCGCGGATCCTCAGTGCCTCGGCATTGCCCTTTCTGCAGAGCTCCTCGTTCATCCGAAGGCACAGCCTCTGCATCCCGTCCTTGAACTCGTGAAACTCCGCGTCGTCGCTGCCTCTCCTGACAAATGCGAGCTTGCTCCTGTCCGTAAACTTTCTGGCAGGTACCGGCTTGTCCATGTCTTCGCGGTAATACCGCACTTCATCAAGCAGTTCTTCAAACGGGAAAGCTTTCTGAAACGGCAGCAGCGTATCCGGATCATCTTCCTCTTCATATTCATAGAATGCGCGAAGCATCTCTGAATACAGGTCCTGCGCCACATCCTCTTCCGTGACAGGCAGAAGGACTTCCTGCGGTGTATCGCTTAAGCCAAGCGTCATTTTCAGATCTGTATTGTATACGAACTGTGCGAACCAGTCCGCGGCAAATTCCTTCCATCCTGCCTTTTTCTCCTGAAGATTGCGGACAGTCGCCGCCCAGTCGTTCATCGCCGGGTGATAACTTGCATCAATGATCAGATTCTTTTCGGCAACACCCGCCTTTTCCACCAGATCCTTCCATGTCATATCATACCGGACAAGTTTCTTCAGGTCCTCAGCCGTCACATAATATTTCTTTTCTCTGCCGTCCTCTTCCGCTTCGTCTCTTTCAGCCATAACCGGGGATCCTTTCACGCATCTCACACGTCTACTTATCTTTATATTAGCATATCTGAGGAGTTTGGGACGAGCGGGGTGGATTGGTGTGTGGATCGGAATTTGATGCGCCCTTTTGATGTGCTTTCAATGAAAAAAGTGCATTCAGAGCCCATGAGGCCCTGGATGCACCGATGCACCTTTTCAACTCATTTTTTGGCAATAAGCCGTTTCTGCCAGAGCGCGATGGCGCTGGCCTGAAGCTTCGCCGGCAGCGGCCGCATGAGCAGGCGTACCGCGCGGTAATCGGCATCCGGGATGATGATGAGCTGTCCCTGCTGCATCCCGATGAAGCCGGCCTCGGCGACTTCGGCCGGATCCTTTGCGATCTTAGAGTCGGCCTTGCCGGCATTTGCCGCCCAGTTCGTCTTAGTCGGTCCCGGGCAGAGCGCCGAAACGCTGACGCCGGTGCCCTTCAGCTCGCCGTACATCGCCTCGGTCAGGAAAAGTTCATACGCCTTCGTCGGACCGTACACATTGAAATACGGATCCGGAATGAACGCGCCCATCGAGGAGACATTCAGAATGCGGCCGTGCCCGTGCGCCGCCATCTCTTTTCCGTAGTAATGGCAGAGCATTGTCATGCTCGTGACGTTCAGGTGGATCAGATCTCTCATGGTGTCCGGATCGGCTTCGATCACCTTCGCCTGTTTCCCGGCGCCGGCATTGTTGACAAGCTGATCCACACGGATCCCGGCCTCCTGCGTCTGGTCAAATATCTCCTTCGCCGCCGACTCGTCTGAAAGATCCCTGGCGATCGTCGTCACCTGCACGTCACAGGAATTTTCCAGCTCGAGTTTCAGCTCGGCCAGCTTTTCTGCGTTTCTTGCCACCGCCACAATGTCAAAGTGATGCCGCGCGAACACAAATGCCATCTCGCGGCCGATTCCGCCGGACGCCCCTGTGATGAGCACCGTCTGTCCGGTGCCATCCGTCTCCTGCGCCTCTTCATCCTTTTGGCTCTGATGGTGAAACAGGGCCGTCGTCACACCGGCTGTAACACCTGCTGCAATCCATGTTTTCTTTTTATCACGCATCGACCTAAACCTCCTTTTCCTGCCACGCCCGCGCAGCCAAACCTGCCGGGCCTGACATCCTGCATTTGCCAGAGGCGATTTACGCCCAGACTTCCGTTCCCTTTCCGGCGCCGACTTCAAAATTGTATTTCACGATCCCCAGATCGATATCCGTATAGAATCCGAATCCTGCCTTCACGCTGACTTTGTCGCCGTTTCTTGTGAAGCGGAATTTCTGCTGGTTTATAGCCGTCGGCGCCAGCAGCGCCGCATCAAGCCCCGCCTTGTACCATGCCGGGTCACCTGCCTTGTAGTCGCTTACGGCTGTGATGTCCTTGCTCTTGTGCTGGACGCCCTGCGTCTTGCCGTAGCCGAGCGCAATCACGATGTAGCGCTTCTCGCCCGGTGCGACATCGCCTTTCGCCTTGCCCTTCTTGTACGTCATCGCGACCCAGCACGAGTTGATCCCGAGCTCCTGTGCCCGGATCACCAGGCGCTGCCCCCAGTATCCGGCGTCCACATCCCGGCCCTTCGGCCCGATCACCGCCAGATAATTGCGGCACCCCTGAAAGCTCCCGTAACTCGGCTTCCCGGCGTCAAGCGCCTCCGGCTCATTCGTGATGAGCTGGATGTGCATCCCGCTCTCCCGGTTCACCTCGTCCGTCTCCTTCTGCAGCGCCGCCACTGCACCCGCCTCAAGCGGCCTGTCCGTGAACTGCCGCACCGAATGCCTCTCTCTGATTGCTTCCAACTTATCCATGACAAATGTCCTTTCTTGTCTTTATCTGTTTTTCTGCCGTCCGGCAGTTTCACACTTCATAAACATCCTGCATCTTTTCCGGATCGTGCGTCATGAGCACCGCCTCGCAGTCCGGATCCAGGGCCATCCTGCGAAGTCCCTCAAGAAACTCTTTCGTCTCTTTCCGGTTCCACTCCACGCCCGGAAGCACCAGCCTCTCCCACGAAGCGCGGCCGTACCCGGCGTCGCCGGCGATCACAAGAAATTTCTTCCCGCCGCGCACGACAACCGCCGTCATTCCCGCCGAATGATCACAAGAT
Organism: uncultured Lachnospiraceae bacterium; assembly: GCA_900314255.1. Taxonomy (GTDB): domain Bacteria; phylum Bacillota; class Clostridia; order Lachnospirales; family Lachnospiraceae; genus UBA4285. The sequence continues at coordinate 5,183 of OMUP01000135.1, forward strand.
ATTTCTTCCCGCCGCGCACCAGCACCGCCGTCATACCCGCTGAGTGGCCGTGCATCGGGACCATTACGATCGACGAGTCCCCGAACAAATCAAACGAATCATCCGGGAATGTCTGAACCGGGACATCTTTCCAGAGTCGCCGTAAATATCTTGGATTGCGGCGGTTTGCCGCCTCCCACTCTGCATGGCTCACAAGGATCCGGCCTGCGTCCTTTACCTGGCCGATCCCGCCCGCATGGTCGATATCCATATGTGTCAGAATGC